>CAZRYI010000450.1:0-1500 GCA_964604255.1 uncultured Nitrospirota bacterium | reverse complement strand
TTAATGCCGAAAAGCATAATAAATTCAGATTTTTCGTAATCAATCCAGGGACGTTTTTCGCTGAAGTTTTTCTCATTTGCCATACGTGCCGGGTTGTCGCACATCTGCCTATGCGTCACCTTGTTCGGTGTTCCGTAGGCACTCATTACCGCTTCGTGACACCAGTTATTGAAATCATTGCCACGATGAAAACCAACTTCCGACGGATCAATTTTCTGTAGACTTTTTACGGTGAGATCCAGTGCCTCATCCCAGCTTGCCTTACGAAACCTGCCGTTTTCTTTGATGAGAGGAGTTTTCAGACGATACGCAGAGTAGGTGTTATTATGGGCATTCGCACCTTTTATGCAGAGTCTGCCGCCGCCCTTTGGATCGCCAGCAAGCCCTTTGCAGCCTGTAATAATATTATCTTTTACTTTGATCTCCTGACCACAGAGACCGAGACAGATAAAGCAGTGTGATTTAACCCCTTTAAGTTTTTCGGGGGCAACAACACCTTCAGAGAGGGTGACAAAATCATCACCAAGTTCGAGTGTAGCAATTGCCTGGCTCATCTGTTCGAGTATAAATGCGTAGGACTCGTCGGTTTCCTGACCGGAAAGAGCTGCAAAAGAAAACATGCGCTCATTGAAGAGGAAACTCATGGTAATTTCCGCCAGTCCCCGATAGAACTCTGTCTGGGCAGCACTGGTCAAAACAGCACAGAATTCAACAACCCAGTCCATCAGATGGTTTCTCAAGAAATCAAACTCATCATCCTGTTTGACATCTTTATATGCAGCCTGTTCTGCAAAATGCCGCATCAATTCAAGTTCTGCACCGATATGATCATCGAGATCCTGGAAATCATGGTTCTTATGCAGACCTTCTTTATTTAATACCGCCCGCATCTTCACAACCGGTTCCTGCATAACCAGAGGTTCACGTTTGGCATAGCATGATTCATAGGGAAATGCGGGATTATTGCCTGCATTTAAAAACAGATCTGCATACTCATAACGAAGCTCATTAAACACCTCGCCCACACTACTGGATTCCAGAGTGCCCCGCATTTTGCCCAGACCTGAACAGAAGTCTTGAATGGTGCACACTTCCTGCAGTTTTTTAATATGGTCTAAAAAATCACCATCGCGCATCTTCTCGATTAGCCACAGCGGAATTTCATCCCGATAAAGCGTGGAGAGAAACTGATAAATTTTGGCCCTTGCCAGATTTGTCGCTTTTGCATCCATATCTCTTCCCCCTGATTAAACGCTCATGGCGTCTTTGTTTCCTCTGGACTTCAGTACTTTTTCAACTTTTTCTTCAAGTTCGTCACGATCAATTGGTTTGACGCAGTATTCATCCGCACCAAGGCTAATGGCCTCCCGTGCCGTCTCAACGGTTGGATAACCGGTGAGCATGATTGCCTTCATAAAGGGCTGTTCCTCTTTCAGCAGAGAAAGTACCTCGATTCCACTCATCTTTTTTGATTTGATATCAAGGATAGCCAAATCAACC
>CAZRYI010000449.1:0-1515 GCA_964604255.1 uncultured Nitrospirota bacterium | reverse complement strand
GGTCTGTTTGATGTTGATGGGGTGATGCGTGGCAAGTATATGTCGCGTGAGAAATTCTACTCTGCCCTCGACTCGGGTTTTGGTTTTTGTGATGTGGTTTTGGGTTGGGATGTCAAAGACCAGCTCTATGACAATGTGAAATATGCCGGATGGCATACGGGCTATCCTGATGCCACGGTTCGGATTATTCCCGAAAGCTGCCGGGAGCTGCCACTTGAAGACAATATGCTGCTTTTTCTGGCAGAATTTTCAGGCGACGGCGCGGCCATCTGCCCTCGTGCCACCCTTCAGCGTGTGCTCGACAAAGCAAAAGACATGGGCCTTGAGGCTTTTTGCGGCTTTGAGTACGAGTTTTTTGTTTTTAACGAAACGCCCCAAAGCATCCGCGAAAAACAATATCAAAACCTGGAAAATATGACCCCCGGCGAATTTGGTTATTCCATCATTCGCAACAGTGCTGAATCGGAAATTTATCAAAGTTTGCTGGATTTATCAGAGGCGATGGATTTTCCCCTAGAGGGTCTGCACGAAGAAACAGGGCCGGGTGTCTTGGAGGCCGCCATGACTTATGATCGGGCGATGGCCTCAGCAGATAAAGCGGCTCTCTTTAAAACCTTCGTCAAAGTGGCCTTGCAAAAACGGGGCAAAATGGCAACCTTCATGGCAAAGTGGTCTGCCGATTATCCGGGTCAGAGTGGACACATCCACCTTTCATTGAAAGACCTTGAAGGGAAAGCCCTGTTTTTTGAGAAAGGTCGTGAAGGCAGCATGAGCCAAACCATGCGGCATTTCATTGCCGGTCAGCAAAAACTCATGCCGGAATTGCTGGCGATGGTTGCACCCACCATCAATAGTTATCGCCGTCTTGTCCCCGGTTTCTGGGCACCCACCGAAGCGAGCGTGGGGTTTGACAACCGCACCTGTGCCATTCGCATCATCCCTGGCAGCGAAAAATCGCAGCGATTGGAATACCGCATCGCCGCATCGGATGCCAATCCCTACATCATTTTATCCGCGATCATTGCCTCAGGGCTTTGGGGCATTGCAAACAAAGCAGAAATTGAAGCATTGGTTTCTGGCAATGCTTATGACAAGACATTCCCCAAACACCTGCACCTTCCTGCCACACTTTGGGACGCCGCCCAGCGTTTAAAAACTTCCGATATCGCAAGGAGCTACTTCGGTGATGCTTTTGTGGATCACTTCGCCGCCAGCCGGGAATGGGAAGAACGCGAATTCAGAAAAAACATCTCTCAGTGGGAATTAGAACGGTACTTTGAAATTATTTAAAAAAGTACCGACCAATTTGTTCCCCACTTTATGAAAGGGGGAGCTTTTAGAAGATGAAGTATAAAAAAATACAAATTATTTCTCCGGTTGATGGGCGTGTTGTTGCGGAGCGTGAGTTTGCCGATTCGCAGGAAATCGCTTCGGCCTTAAGCAGCGCTGTCAAAGCGCAAAGCTTTTGGCGGACAACAACACTTCAAGAACGCAGGGATTTTTGTTTAGGTGCTA
>CAZRYI010000448.1:0-1521 GCA_964604255.1 uncultured Nitrospirota bacterium | reverse complement strand
ACGGGGGCACTGTCTGTTTTTCAGTGGCCTTGGCGACATTGGTATTGAGGCCAAAAAAAACAGATGCAATCACAAACATCAGGCTGGCAGCGAAAACTTTTTTCATCATCTCTATTCAGTCTCACTTTCTCTTATGTGTAGCGGATTTCTAGCACACATTTCATGCTTTCACAAGGTGTTGCTCAGGGTGGGCTTCAAAGGTGAGCGGGAAGTTCTGGGCTTGTGTTTGAATTGGAGAAGGTAGTCCTTTTTTTGTGAGATAACTGTCAGGAAATTTTACAATTAAAATAAGTGCATTTTTTTGATGATTTTCTCATTATTTTATTTGTATCTACATGGAATTAAAGACTATTTTGAAATTTTTCTTTTGATTGGCCTTCAGATTTTATTTGAAACCCTGTCTGAAAAGTTTACACTTTTCTTGATATGTTTCTCTGGGATTTTTTTTAAGTTATTGTTCTTGCAGTGTATTTAGTAAATGGTACTGTTATTGCTCGTAGTCAAGTTTTAACTGACATGGGCGTACTAGTCAGTTAAAAACACACCATGTTTTGACATGAGGTTTGGCTGTGTCGGCGTTACTTGCCAGCATGGTCTCTTTAGGATTTTGGAGGATAAATATAATGAAATGTTTTTTAAGACAGAAATTAAGTGCTGTCGGTCTTGCAGTCCTGCTGCTTTTTTCTCATACAGGCCTCGCATTTAGTGATGCGATTATCACCTACGGAAATACTTACCTGGGTGTAAACGATGAAGGTCAACTGAATGTCTCTGCCTTTGGGGATTCTGGGGGTGGTTTTGATGAAGGCGATCCCGAAGGTGAATTTGGAGACGGAGACTTTTTTGACGCAGGTCATCTAGGCGTAGGTCCTGACGGGCCGGGAGTTTATGGCCTTTGGAGAGATGGTCTCGGGGATGCGACCTCACCGGGTTGTCTTTGTGAAGGTTGGGGTGTTGCAGTCACCGTTTCAGGTAGCCGAGAAGCCGGATTTGCAAATGAAGATTCCGGGATTGGCGGTCTCACGGGTGGTACATTTGGTTCGACCGCTTCGACTGCAACATCGATCATTGGTTTATCCGAAGCGCCGGTTGAAGTGACACATGCCTATGGTCCTTCTCTTGCTGCGGATGTTTTTCAGGGACAGGTTACGATCAGAAACACCTCAACCACAGAAACGATGGAAGATGTTGTTTATCGTCGTGCGATGGATTGGGACATTCCTCCCACTGAATTTGATGAGTTTGTGACGCATGTGGGCGTTGAAGCTAATCTGGAATCGGCAGGCGGAAATGTGCGTTTTGCCTCAGACAACGGCTTTGCCGATTCGGATCCTCGCAATCCAGCCGGTTTTGTGCTCGCGGAGACGGTGAATGTTGACTTCGAAGATAGCGGTGCGGCAGACCATGGTTCGGTCTTTGACTTTGCCTTTGGTGATCTTGCGCCAGGTGAAAGCCGTATCTTCAATATTTTTTACGGCTCAGCAGCAAACGAAGCAGACGCAGAAGCAGCGTTGGCTCTAC
>CAZRYI010000447.1:0-1538 GCA_964604255.1 uncultured Nitrospirota bacterium | reverse complement strand
AGATTTTGGATCTCGCATTCCCAGGTTCGAACCCTGGCGCCCCAGCCATTTCCTGACCTTTTTTTAATCCTCCCTCTTTCCCAAGCCCTACTTTTTCATCCATCCTGAAAAAACTTAGCGCAATCTGAGATCTGTGCTTTTTAATTTTTAATGGCAAATACTTGCAATAAAGTAATAACTTCTGTTTATTCTAAATTTTATTATTGAAAATAAAGTAATATTTCCCTGAAATCCTTCCAGATACCCCGAAGGGGGTATTGTTTCCCTCTCTCAAGAAGTCCATAGTTTTGCAAGGCAAGGCTGCAATATCTTAAAAATGGGCTTTTGAAGACGATGCAATTACGCAGTGATTTCTCTGAAAATTGTTCAATTTTCTTTCCAGTCGGCTTATCGGTATTTGCGGGCCTTGTCCTGTCGGTCATCACATTTTCTTTCATCAGCGCTAACACCAATCATGATATTCAAACCCTTACACTCTGGTGGCAAACGGCCCTGCCACTTTGCATCCTGCTCATCTCTGTTTTTTTTGCCGCTTATCTCTACTTCATTCTCAAACAAAGAGAAGAGCGAGAAAAATCAGTCCATGCTTTGCAATTTCAAATCTCCGAACGCCAAATAGCCGAAGCCAGCCTGCGTGAGTCGGAGGCGCTATTTCGGACCATTTTTGATCAATCAACGGACTCTATTTTACTGATCGAAACAAAAAACGGGCGCATAGCCACCTTCAATTCAATCGCCCACATCTCACTCGGCTATACAAGTAAAGCCTTTTCAAAGTTGAATATTGAAGATATCGAAGCGGAAGACTCCCCGGAAAAACTCAAGGCACATTTGCTGGTGATCTTAGCCAAGGGTTCCGATTGTTTTGAGGCAAGACATCGTACTCAGTCGGGAACGCTTCGAGATGTGATGGTGACCGTCAGTCCGATTCGAGTGAAAGAAAATGCCTTCATCCTGGCCGTCGTCCAGGATATTACCGAGCGAAAACGCGCCATCGAAGCCGAGCGTCTTGCCTCAACGGTTTTTCAGACAGCCAGTGAAGGCATCATGGTGACCGATATCGACCGGAATATTATTTCAGTCAACCCGGCTTTCACAGAAATCTCCGGTTACGCTGAAACGGAAGTCCTTGGAAAAACCCCGGGTATTTTGCAATCGGGACGGCATGACAAACACTTTTATCGACGCATTTGGGCACGGATCAAAAAAAAGGGACATTGGCAGGGAGAGGTTTGGAATAAAAGAAAAAATGGAAAAATCCATCCCATTTGGCTTTCTATCAAGGCGGTGAAAGATGAAAATGACCAGGTCGTTCAATACACGGGCCTGTTCAGCGATATTACAAAGCGGAAAGCTTACGAAGAGAAATTGCATCACTATGCCTATCACGATCCACTGACAAAACTACCGAACCGAATGTTATTGATTGAACGCTTGTCGATGGCCATTAAGCAGGCAAAACGTTCAGGGGGTAAGGTCGCCTTGCTCTATATCGATTTAGACCGTTTCAAACAAATTAACGACACGCTCGGCCATGC
>CAZRYI010000446.1:0-1538 GCA_964604255.1 uncultured Nitrospirota bacterium | reverse complement strand
AATTCCATCTTAGTATCGGCAATGATAATGCCTCGTTTTTCAGCCATCTGACTGGCTTCGCGGTAGATAGACAGACTGGCGATTTTTACTTTTTCAGCCAATTCAGTGCCGATCTCAGAACACATCTGTTTAAAACTGATATTCATGTCGTGATCGCCTTCGTTGGCCTTGGTGGAAGGCGTGAAGATGACTTCGGGCAAACGATCAGACTCAAGCAATCCTGAAGGAAGCTTCTCTCCAGAAATGGCACCACTCTTTTTATAATCTTTCCAGCCGGAACCTGAAAGATAGCCTCTCACAATACATTCCACGGGAAGAGGCTTTGCTTTTTGAACCACCATGCTTCGTCCTTCTAAAATCGCACGATAAGGACGGCAGATTTCGGGAAAGTCATCAAATTGATCACTGAGCAGATGGTGTTTCGGTAGTCCATGCAAGCCAGCAAGCCAGGAGAACCAATAGGAGGACAAAGCCGTTAAGACCTTGCCTTTTCCTGGAATGCCTTCCGGCAGGATGACATCGAAGGCGGAAATTCGGTCACTTGCGACAAATAAGAGGGTATCGCCGAGATCGTAAATATCTCTGACCTTCCCTTTATTCACAAGCTGTAGATCAGAAAGATTGCTATCGATTAGTGCTTCTATTTTATCTTCACTCGCGTCACTCATCACAATATCGACATCCTTTTTTTGACGAGAGATGAATCTTCAGCAGGAAGGGCAGGACAAACATCGCTTTCTAAAAAAGCATGCTTGAAAAGCAGACAGTAGAATAAACAGATGTACCGTTATAAGCTGTCTTTAAAAGTCGGAGAGGCTTTAAAGTGTATGGACTGAGAGGCTTTAATTGCGATTTCTTCGCCTGTTTGAGGATTCCGTCCCTTTCGTGCAGCTCTATTTCGAACGGTAAAAGTACCAAAGTTCGGATAGGCAAAGCGCTGATCTTTTTTAACCGATGCGCGAATGGCAGCGAAGGTGTCTTCAATAATCGCTTCAATGACTTTTTTTGAAAGATCATTTTCGAGATGGGGTGCTGCAACCTCGTCAATGAGTTCCCGCTTTGTCATAAAATCACTCCTTGTATATTGGGTATGGGTGTTTGAAACGGGGCGGATTTTACCCCTTTGATTGATCAATGTCAAAGTCGTTTTTAGTACGATTTTCAGTGCCGCTTCTAGCGCGCATTGATCCCTTCTTTCAGGGCATTTCCGAATCGAACCAGGGCATCAGAAAACATTTTCAGGGGGGCGGAAAGGATCTCAATCGTACCAAAATAATCCAGTATCGAAAGAATCACCAGCACAAGTGCAACAAAACCTGCGAATCGAATCACTTCAGGAACCTCTGATTAAGCCCATCACTTCACATAGGCAGGCACTTTATCATAAACAAGCGGCAGTTTAAATCAGGAGGGAGGCTCGAAAATAAAAAAGGGGCCGTAGTTTTACCTACAGCCCCTTTTTTGATACGGGAGGTATTGGTTCAAACCATCATTTGTTGTCTACGTCGAGCGCTGTAGAACAGCGCGGCCATACCACT
>CAZRYI010000445.1:0-1540 GCA_964604255.1 uncultured Nitrospirota bacterium | reverse complement strand
GCATGGCCGAGCGTGTCGTTAATTTGTTTGAAACGGTCTAAATCGATATAGAGCAGGGCGACCTTACCCCCTGAACGTTTTGCCTGCTTAATGGCCATCGACAAACGTTCAATCAATAACATTCGGTTCGGCAGTTTTGTCAGTGGATCGTGATAGGCATAGTGATGTAATTTTTCTTCGTACGCTTTCCGCTTTGTAATATCGCTGAACAGGCCCGTGTATTGAATGATCTGATTATTTCCATCTTTGACTGCCGTGATAGAAAGCCAGATGGGATGGATTTTTCCATTTTTTCTTTTGTTCCAAACCTCTCCCTGCCAATGCCCCTTTTTTTTGATCCGAGCCCAAATGCGTCGATAAAAGTGTTTGTCATGCCGTCCCGATTGCAAAATACCCGGGGTTTTTCCAAGGACTTCCGTTTCAGCATAGCCTGAGATCTCTGTGAAGGCCGGATTCACTGAAATAATATTTCGCTTGATATCGGTCACCATGATGCCTTCACTGGCTGTTTGGAAAACCGTTGAGGCAAGACGCTCGGCTTCGATGGCGCGTTTTCGCTCGGTGATATCCTGGATCACGGCCAAGATGAAAGCATTTTCTTTTACTCGAATCGGGCTGACGGTGACCATTACATCACGAAGCGCACCCGACTGAGTACGATGTCTTGCCTCAAAATAATCAGAGCCCTTGGCTAAGATCACTAGCAAATGGGCCTTGAATTTTTCCGGGGAGTCTTCTGCTTCGATATCTTCAATATTCAACTTTGAAAAGGCCTTGCTTGTATAGCCGAGTGAAATATGGGCGATTGAATTGAAGGTGGCAATGCGCCCATTTTTTGTTTCGATCAGTAAAATAGAGTCCGTTGATTGATCAAAAATAGCCCGAAATAGCGCCTCAGACTCACGAAGGCTGGTTTCGGCTATCTTGCGTTCGGAAATTTGAAATTGCAAAGCATGGACTGATTTTTCGCGCTCTTCTCTTTGTTTGAGGATGAAGTAAAGATAAGTGGCGAAAAAAACAGAGATGAGCAGGATGCAAAGTGGCAGAGCCGTTTGCCACCAGAGTGCAAGGGTTTGAATGTCGTGATCGGCGGTATAGCTGATAAAAGAAAAGGTGATGACCGACAGGACAAGGCCCGCAAAAACTGATAGTCCAACCGGAAAGAAAATCGAACAATTTTCAGAGAAATGACTGCGTAATTGCATCGTCTTCAAAAGCCCATATTTAAGGTCATGCAGCCTTGTCTTGCAAAACTATGGACTTCTTGAGAGAGGGAAACAATACCCCTTTTGGGGTATCTGGAAGTATTTCAGGGGAACACTACTTTATTTTCAACAGTAAAATTTAAAATAAATGGTAATTATTACTTTATTGTGAGTATGGGGCTCCAAAAACTTTGCAAACACAGATCTCAGATTGTGCTCAGTTTTTTCAGTATGAATGAAGAAGTAGGGTTTGGGAAAGAGGGAGGATTAAAAAAAAGAGCAGGAAATGGCTGGGGCGCCAGGGTTCGAACCTGGGAATGCGAGATCCAAAATCT
>CAZRYI010000444.1:0-1541 GCA_964604255.1 uncultured Nitrospirota bacterium | reverse complement strand
CATAGTTTTTTGCCACTTCGACGGGATCACCCGCATCTTTCAAATTGACAAAACTAATGCCTTTAACGACCCGGCCCCCTTTGACATCTAAACAGGGGATGATGCGTTTTGCGAGCATTTTAAGCCTGTCCTTTTGCAGATGCGATGGCTTCGGGCAATCCAATTCGCCCTTCGTACAAGGCCTTTCCGATGATGGCGCTTGAAATGCCGGGCATAAGAGAAAGCTGCTGAATCTGCTGCAAGGTTGTGACGCCACCCGATGCAATGAGGGGGATTTTTACGGCCTGAGCGACTTCTGCCATGAGTTCAAAATTCGGCCCTTCCAACATGCCGTCTTTTTCGATATCGGTCAGAATGAGGGAGGCCACCCCCATATCTTCCATTTTGACAGCCATTTCGCTCACAGTTTCGTCGCATTCTTCTACCCAACCTTGAATCGCCACTTTTCCTTTTCTTGAATCCAAACCCACAAAGATTTTTCCGGGAAATTTTTCACAGGCTTCTTTAAGTAGTGCAGGATCTTTCAGGGCGATAGTGCCTAAAATGACAGAGGCGATACCTGCTTCAAGGTAGGATGCAATTTGTGCGAGGGTGCGAATACCGCCCCCGATTTGAACCGGGATCGGCACAGACTGAACAATTTTTTCGATGATGGGGAAGTGAACCGCTTTTCCCGCGACTGCGCCATCAAGATCAACCAAGTGCAGACGTTCCCCACCTTCTTTCACCCAACGCTGCGCCATCTCGGCAGGATCATCAGAATAAACCGTTTCGTTATTAAGATCACCTTTCACCAGACGAACACAGCGCCCGCCCTTCATATCTATTGCCGGAATTAAAATCACTGATAACCTCTATAAATTCGCAAAATTTTCAAGTAGTTTCCGTCCCATCTCCTGACTTTTTTCGGGATGAAATTGGCAGGCGAACAAACGGCCCTGAGATACGGCGGAAGGGAATTCCAGGCCGTAGTCCGTCGTTGTTGCAATGCATTCTTTTGCCGCCGGTTGGCCATAATAGGAATGCACAAAATAAAAATAGCTGCCGTTGGGAATATCTTTTAGTAAGGGTGTCTCTTTTTGAATCTGGATTTGATTCCAGCCCATGTGGGGCACTTTCAGCTCATTTTTCGGGAAAAGAACAACCTGACCTGGCAAAATGCCCAGTCCCGGCTTTGAGCCGAATTCGGTGCCCTCTGAAAACAAAATCTGCAAACCCAGACAGATGCCGAGATAAGGTTTATCGGCTTGAATAAAGGCTCGAATCGGTTCTAGTAATTGAAGTTTTTCAAGGTTGTCCATGCAATCGGAAAATGCGCCAACACCTGGCACAACAAGGTGAGTCGCTTCTGCAACAACATTCGGGTCACGCGTAATAGTTGATGCAAAACCAGCACGCTCGAAACTACGCTGGACACTGCGAAGATTACCGGAACCGTAATCGACAATGACGAGATTCAAAGACTGCCCTTGGTGGATGCCACACCCGATTGCCTCGGGTCAATCTGTGTCGCTTGATCCAGTGCCCGGCCAAAGGCTTTG
>CAZRYI010000443.1:0-1552 GCA_964604255.1 uncultured Nitrospirota bacterium | reverse complement strand
TGAAAATGCTAGGCAAACCGACCTCTCTGATTCGTCACGTCAAAGATAGACTCGCTCATGATCGACGCTATGCAGTGAACCCCCAGAAAATAGAAAAAGAATTAGGCTGGCAGCCTTCTTATTCCCTGGAATCTGCTCTAAAAGAGACGGTTGAGTGGTATTGTGCTCAAGGCGCTTGGTGGCAGCGGATCAAGTCGGGTGAATACAAAAAAATGTATGAAAAAATCTACGGCAATACCTTATGAAAGTCTTGTTGACGGGCTCGAAAGGAATGCTAGCGAAAGCCTTTTTGAACCAAATGTCGAAGAACTGGGATCTAAAGGCTGTCGATATTGACGAATTAGATATTACCGATTGCTCAGCCGTTCAGGAATGTGTGCGAAGTTTCAAGCCGACACTGATTATTAATTGTGCGGCCTTCACTCAGGTTGATGCCTGTGAAGAAAAAAAGGAACAAGCCTTTGCCGTCAATGGCGCTGGCGTTGGTTACCTCGCGGAGGCCGCGTCTAAAGCCGGTGCATTATTGATTCATTTCAGCACAGATTATGTCTTTGACGGTAGTAGTGATCTTTCCTATAAGGAAGATGACACTGTCCATCCAATCAATGTCTATGGTGCCTCGAAGTGGGATGGGGAGTGCCAAATACGGAAACATCTCAAAAACCATCTGATTGTTCGTACACAATGGCTTTACGGAGAAGGTGGCTCACATTTTGTGAATACAATCCGTCAACTCGCTCAGACAAAAAAACAGATTAAAGTGGTTGATGATCAAACCGGTGCCCCAACCTGGACAGAAGACTTGGTAAAAGGAGTGCTAAGCCTGATTCAGCAAGAGGCAACCGGCACTTACCATGTCGTCAATAGCGGCGCGTGTAGCTGGTATGACTTTGCTGTTCGGATCACTGAGGAAATGGGTCTTTCACTTAAAGTCAGTCCATGCACAACAGCCGAATTTCCACGTCCTGCCCGTCGCCCAGCTCATTCTGTACTCTCAACAGAAAAAATGAGGGGAAAAATCGCCTACTCGCTTCCTTCATGGGAAACCGCGCTTAAAGAATTCCTTTGTTCAAATATAGGAGCAAAAATTGTTTAAAAAGGCGAAAATTAAGGGTGTTGAAATTCGCCCAATCAAAAAATATACTGATGATCGCGGATGGCTTGCAGAAGTCTTTCGAGAAGATGAAGTCGAAAAATCGATGATGCCCGTGATGTCCTACCTTTCGACTACACGTCCGGGAGTGACTAGAGGTCCTCACGAGCACGTCGCCCAGACAGACTATTTCTGCTTCATCGGCCCTTCAAATTTCAAGGTAACACTTTGGGATAATAGAGAAAATAGCGTAAGTTTTAAGAACAAAATGGAAATAGTGGCTGGAGAAGGTTCACCCACAGTGGTCATCGTGCCAGAAGGCGTTGTTCACGCCTATCAGAATGTTGGTGAAATAGATGGTCTGGTAATCAACTGCCCTAACCAGCTTTTTATGGGATCGGGAAAGAAGGAAGTCATTGATGAGATTCGACATGAGGATGATCCTCGATCGGTTTTTGT
>CAZRYI010000442.1:0-1590 GCA_964604255.1 uncultured Nitrospirota bacterium | reverse complement strand
GCCTCTCTCATCGTCACCCTCCCCTCAGAACCCGGAAACGGGATAAGCGCTTCGACAAACATTTCAAAAACCGGCAATGACTACCAAATTGATGTCCCGGATATTGCTGCCAGTAGCACCACGGTTTTTACATTGAGTACGACCATCTCAATCGATCAGTTAGGAGGCAGCCTGAATATTCCGATTGCCTTCTGGGCAAACGGCAGCCTGTTCACGACCTTTATTGAAACCATCAGCATCAGAGCACGCACCCAGGTCAATATTGAAACCCTTTATTATGATTCAAGTAATGCTGCAGCGCCTGTGACAGTCAATGGCACGGACTATGAGGGGGGCGATGGCAGCTACTACACAGTGCCCGTCCCCACCCTGCCTTCAAGCACCACTTTAGTCACGGACGCACCCGTCTCATTGATTCCCGCTTATAAGTTTCAAAATGGACAAAGTCTCTTTATTCAGATTGATGATGCAGATCAAAATAACGATGCAACGGTGCTGGATTGGGTAGACATCGCCGTCACTTCCTCACTCGCCTCAGACACCGAGGTTTTCAGGGTGTATGAAACCGACCTTGATACCGGCATTTTCCTGGCCTACATCCCGACCAGCAGCAACGCAACAGCCACTTATGATGGCCTGCTCAATGTCAGCTTAAACGATGAGGTCACACTGAGCTATGCCGATGATGTTGATGCAAATGATGCAATGTCCGTCTCAAGCCTCGTTGATCCCTTCGGCATCATCTTTGACAGTAGCACCGGCCTGGGTGTGGATGGTGTGACGATCACCCTGATTGATGTGGCGACCGGCCAAGCCGCCACGGTTTTTGGAGACGACGGTGTCAGTCTTTACCCATCCACGATGGTGACAGGCCAGTCTGTCACGGACGCTGCCGGAACCGTCTATAGCTACCCGCGAGGTAACTACCGCTTTCCCCTGTTGGTTCCAGGGGAATATCGCCTGGCGCTATTATTGCCTACGGGTGCCGGTTTTACCGCCCCTTCCATTGTGCCGACGCCAACTTTACAAGCGCTGCCCTTTGGTCCTTTTGCGATGGATGTCGGATCTCGTGGCGAAGTTTTCCGCGTGAATCCCGGCCCGCCGCTGCATTTGGATCTTCCAATTGACCCCATTACGGGTGCGCTTTTTGTGAAGAAGCAGACCAGCAAAACCCTCGTTGCCAATGGCGACTTTGTGCAATACAGCGTTTCGGTCGAAAATGTCACCACCTTAATGAACATCGCCAATGCCCGTATCATTGACCAACTTCCCCAGGGTTTCCGCTATCAAAAGGGTTCGACCCGACTTGATGACGCACAAGGGGCCGATCCGAGCATTGGCGGAAAGGGTCGGGAACTCACTTTTGCACTTGGGATGATGGCTCCTGGAGATATCCGAGAAATCAGCTACGTTGTTGCGGTTGCGGCAGCAAAACCAGGTAAAGCCATCAACCGGGCACGTGCTCTGGGAGATGGTGCGGCAGATTCCAACACCGCACAAAAAAGCGTCACAGTGATAGATGAGCTGATGAGAAACAACAGTATTTTAATGGGGCGTGTGATTAACAGAGGCCCGGACGGACAAAGCGAA
>CAZRYI010000441.1:0-1616 GCA_964604255.1 uncultured Nitrospirota bacterium | reverse complement strand
GAGAAACACTACCGCGATTCATATAAAATCGCGCTAAAAATCATCGAAACGGAAAAACCCATTGAGGTCGAGCCCGAAGCCACAGCAGAGGGAGAGGCAGCAGCAGTACCCGCAGATGGGGAATCGGCTCCAGCCGATGCTGCCGCAAGCGCTGATCCAGCAGCAGGTGCTGGTACTGAAGCGGCACCGGCCGAAGGTGAAATTGTCGCTGCCCCTGCGGAAGCCGCTCCTGCACCTCCTGTCGAAATCATCAAGAATGTGAAACTGACTATCACTCGAAAATTCCAAATTCACAACGATGAAACCAGAAAATGGGGCAAAGCCGATCCTGGAGAACATCCTGTTGGTTACACAGTCACTTATCTACTGGATGCCATTGAAAAACAACTGGCTGCCGGAGAAAATGCGCCAACTGTCGAACAGGCTAACCTCAATATTAACCCCCCGGTCATCGTCGAATAATCTCATATTGAATTTAGAAATAAAGAAACACTTTAAAAGCTCCCCAAATTATCTGGGGGGCTTTTTTTGTCCGTGACAGTCCTCTTGAGAGAATGATAAAATCGCCATCAGGTTAATGACGGAATTGACATTTTTTAAGCAGTAGCATAACCTCTGACGCTCTTTTTTATCCATAAAAGCAAACAATGAAACCAGCGCAATTTTTATTGAAATCAGGCATTTTTTTGGCACTGTTCCTCCTGCTAACTTTAGCGGGTTTACTGATCAGCGCCCAAGCAGCCAAACCCAAGATACCTGGGGTACAAGCACCTGCTGCAATTGAAGGCAATATTGATGACGTCGCCAGGGCAATATTGACTTATTTTCCGAAAGTAACGGGAAAGGTCGTGGCACGCAAAGGCGAAACAATCCTTGTCGATCTTGGGGGAAAACGTGGACTTTCAAGAGGCACGCTCCTGACCGTTTTTCGAGAGGGAGAAGCTTTTCACCATCCCCTGACAAAAGTCAGGCTCGGGCGCTTTGAAGAAAAAATCGGAATGCTTGAAGTAGAGCGCTTTGAGTCTCCTCACTTACTCACCCGATCAGTGACACCTGGGTTTGAAATTCAGGAAGGTGACCTTGTTCGCATCACGGCAACACGAATTTCATTGGCCATTTCCTTGTCATCCGATGCAGGCCATGCCTTTTTAATGAATGAGTTGGTCTCAGCACTTTCTGAAACCGGACGATTTAAAATCGCGTCCCTTTCCCCCAATGCAGGTCTGGATACGGCCCGTAAAGCAGACAATCGCTACTACATCAAACTTGCAACCTCCCGACGTGACGAGCGTTTTGCAATGGATTTACAAATTCAAAATACCTTCACCGGCACTTCACTTGCGAAGCTTTCCGTTCTGATTCAACAGTCGGAAGAAAGCGACCTGATCCTGGAACATTTACAGTTCCAGCTATTTGAACAACGCCAGAAAAAATAATCGCTGATGCAATTTAAGTCTGACAAAAATAAAATGACCGCAGAAGAAGCAGCGCTTCTCTCAAAACTTGATCAGGACAAACTGCCCAAACATGTTGCCATCATCATGGACGGCAACGGACGTTGGGCAGCGCAGAGACACCTGCCAAGAATATCGGGCCACCAACGCGGCATTCGCTCT
>CAZRYI010000440.1:0-1637 GCA_964604255.1 uncultured Nitrospirota bacterium | reverse complement strand
CTGGCTATATTCGTAAACCTCCCGCATCAACCAGTAACCGGCAAAAGGAAGCGGTAATAGTCCCATGATACCGATAAAGTTCCCGATGTAGCCCATCCAATCGTAATGTTCTCTTTCCTCTTTTGTCGTCGCCCCCAAGTAAGCGATTGCAGCGTAGGCACCGCAGACAAAACCACCTAAAACAACATTACCGAGAATCCGGTGAATATTCACCGGCCACCAGGTTGGATTATTCAGCGCAAACCACGCCCGCTCCCAGGGCCCAAGGTCGGGGCTGATGACAACAGGACTCGCCTGATAAGAAAGAAAACCACTGGGAAGGCACATAATCAGGAAACCAAAAACATTTAGAACCATCCCAATTGAAATATGCGCCCACTTCCGATTTTGCATCTTGTCCCACAGGGACCAGTAGAGATAGATTGCGAGTGTTTCACCAATAAACAATGCGACATAAACATAGTAGGCAGGCTGAAAAATACCCGCCATCACACTCATCAGTTTTGGATAAAAAACCAGCAGGGCAAAAAGGAAGAGAATCCCAATTGTGGCAGTCATGTTGTAACAGGCGACAATCAGATTCGTAAATTCTTTGGCCAAACGATCATAGCGCCGCTCTTTTGTTAGAACACCGATTATCTCGGTGATAATGACAAAGATCGGCACCCCGAGCACAAAGGCTCCAAACAAAATATGAAGTTGGGCAAACAACCAAATTACGTTCCGGCTCCCGAAAAGAGGCATGTCCCGATATTCAACTTCACCTGCTGTTTCGGCAAAAAGCGAACCCGTCGGAATCAATACGACGGCAAGCAAAAACAGCACTGCAATACTCGCTGGTTTCGTGATCACATTTTTCAGGTGCATTAAAAGTCCTCGGACAGTCGATTTATTTTTAATTTTCGGTTCTAACGACTTTCTCATGTGATGTACCTTAAAAAAGCGATTCGTTTTACGAACCACATAAAACAAAGGGTCAACTTACGATAAATCCAGTCCGTATCTAAACTAATGGTGTCTTCAGGACTTAGTTTTTTCATGAAGAAAATAAATGCCAAACCAGTAAAACCGATAATTTGCAGAGATCCGACAACATGATCAAGGGTGAAAGTGGCATATTCCATAGGATAAGGCAGCAGGCTATTCAAGAGGGGTGGCACCGCACCTAAAACAAAACACAGACCCGCTGCAATGCCCATCGCCATAAGCATATTTTTAGGTGGATCACTTGCTTTGATGCCTTTGTCTTCACCACCAAAAACAATGTAGGGCAACTTGAGCGTCGTAGAGAGGAAGGTTCCTGCGGCAGCCATCGTCAACAAAAGCGCAACGGGGCCATACTGTGCTTCGGCAGCAGAGGCGATAATCATGCCTTTGCTCACAAAACCATTAAAAAGAGGAAAGCCGGAAATTGAAAAACCGCCGATCATAAAGAGCAAACAAGTCATCGGCATCGCCTTGCGAAGCCCACCGAGTTCAGTGCCTTTCCTTCTTCCGGTCATAAAAATCACGGAACCCATCGCCATCATCAACACCCCTTTAAAGAGAATATTATTGACGGCATGAGCGACGGCACCATTAACGGCTAATTCAGAACCGATACCGATTGCGGCAACCATGTATCCCACCTGACTGAT
>CAZRYI010000439.1:0-1663 GCA_964604255.1 uncultured Nitrospirota bacterium | reverse complement strand
CCACAAAACCGGAATGGCCCAAAGCACACGACGGATTACAAAGCCGACAATCACTTTGCCACCTTTTTCACCTTCTTTAACTGAAGAATATCCATCGCATTGATTTTTAAGTCCTTGACCCGTGGGCTGATCAAAAGATTCTGGGCCACAAAAAAGAGCGGCATGATCGGTACGTCCTGCTCCGTTAAAATTGTTTGTGCTTCATCGTAAAGCCGGAGGCGCTCCGCTGGTTCCGACTCGCTGGCCGCCTTTGCAATCAGCTCATCATAAAGCACATTTCCCCAACGGGTGTAGTTGTTGCCACTCGTTGTCGTGAACAGATTTAAAAAATTATCCGGGTCAGGATAATCCGCGCCCCAGCCCAGTCGAAAAACCTGTGGTGTATCTTCTTTGAGTTGCCGCAGATAAACCTTCCATTCCATGTTGTCGAGGTCGATCATTACACCTAAGTTTCGCTTCCACTGGGCCTGGATATTTTGTGCGATGAGTCGGTTGGTCGGATCGGTATTAAAAGAAAGGGTGATCGGTGGCAGACCCGCGCCTCCCGGATATCCCGCATCGGCAAGCAGTGCTTTTGCTTTTTGCGGATCAAAAGCCAGACCGATTGAAGCATTGTGGGCAAACATCCCGGCAGGCACCCAGGAGGTCGCTGGAATCTCTCCGCCTTTTAAGATGCGTGGCAGTTCGTCCCGATCAATTGCCATTGAAAAAGCCTGACGGATGCGCACATCGTCGAAGGGACTTGCATCCACATTAAAACCATAATAATAGCCTCTCAAAAAAGGGGCATGACGATAATCGGGATGATTCTTATATTTTGGGATGGCGATGGGCGGCAGGCTCACACGATCCAGGTCGCCCGTTTCATAGAGGGTGAGTGCTGTTGTTTCTTCCGACACCACGTAGAAAATAAGACGGTCAAGTGAAGGCCGTCCATCATAGTATTTCTCATTCGCCAGCAAGGTCAGACGGTATTCATGCTGCCACTCCTTCAGGCGAAAGGGCCCGGCAGTCACAAGCTTTGCAGGTTCAGTCCACTGCGCGCCATAAAGTTCTATGAGATCCTGCCGTTGCGGAAAGGTCGCGGTAAAAGTTGTAATCGCCGGGAAATAGACCGCCTCTTTTTTAAGGTCAACCTGAAGGATAAAATCATCCAGGGCCTTCACACCCACTTGGGCGGCATCTGTTATTTTCCCCGCGTTGTAGTCCGCCGCATTTTGGATGTCGTATAAAAAATAGGCATATTCCGATGCCGTTGCAGGATTCAAAAGGCGTTTCCAGGCATATTCAAAATCGTGAGCCGTAAGCTGGACACCATCCGTCCAAAAGACATCTTGTCGAAGATAAAAGAGGTAGCGTCGCCCATCGGATGATACTTCCCAGCTCTGGGCGATTGCTGGTATCGGCTGGAGATTGTCGTCATATTGCGCCAGCCCTTCCATCAGGTTTTCAATCACACGAATGGAAACATTGTCGGTCGCAAGAGACCAGTCGAGTGTCGGCGGTTCGGCATTCAAGTTCATGCGAAAAGTTGTGCCGGAAAAGGCCGGGTCTTTGTCATCACTGACAAAACTGAGGAAAAGCAGTGTGGCGAGTAATAAAAGAAGGTGTGAACGCCGGTTGGGCAGGACCACCAAGGAGTGCAAATTATTGATATTTCCGG
>CAZRYI010000438.1:0-1671 GCA_964604255.1 uncultured Nitrospirota bacterium | reverse complement strand
ATACGTTATAGGGGATATTGCTTAAGTGACAAAACTCTGCCATACGGCGCGCGGCACTTTCACCGGCCGGCCCGCCCTGAATGACAACTCGGGTATCTTTACTAGTCAGGATGCTCATGCTTCAACTCCTTTGATCGCGTAATCAACGATGTCGGTCAATGGCGTATAGCGGTCATAGACATGGATGTCAAACCCTTCGCTCTCAAGTGCCTTCATTGCAGCCAAACCCTCTTTTTCAAAAGGACCGCCACGACGCACCCAAATTGAAACGCCTTCCATTTTGCCATCGGCTTTTGCTTTTCTAAAACCTTTGATGATGCCGGAAAAGGTTTTTTTGACATTGGTGAAGTTGGCGATGGCTCCGCCGACGATGATGCGTTTGATGCCTTTTAAAGAACACACTTTTTCAGTCAATGCCTCAACAGCCCAATCGGGCGGATCGCCTGAATATTCGGAGTAGTTCGCCAAAGTACCGCCCATGGCAAGCACGGCATCGGAATAATAAACAGAAGCACCACCACCCGCCGGAAGCAGAGCGGTATCACCACCGGGAATTTCGATGAACTTGACCGAACCTTTGACCTGGGTATCAATCTCCAGGATGGCTTTTTCGCCATCGCTATAGGGACGACCAAACTCAGAAGCAAAGGTGAAATTCCAATCAGGATGGCGAAAACGTGCATCAGCATCCACCATGGTCACGGCATCCAGGGCGGTTAACTCGCCGGTAGCCGTTCTGACAACAAGCGGATTGACCTCTAAATAAGTGCCGTCTTCCTGCTCAAGGCACTGAAATAATTTTGAGGCAAAATCAGCCACCTTTGAAACCAGGTCGCCTTCAAAACCGGCATCCTTAGCAAACTGTTCCAGTTGATCGGTGCTCGGTGTATCGCCCAGGGTGATGGCTATTTTTTTAACAGTTTCCCAGTTGGACTCCACCTCAATGCCACCCATCTTCGCCAAAAGCAGTTCTGCGCCATCACGGGTAGATTGTGCCGCAATGTAGAACTCTGCTTCGTGCTCAACCATTTCAGAAATAATCACCTGGGAAATGGTCACTTCTTCAACCGCTTTCCCAAGCATTTCTTCTGCGGCAGCACGTGCAGCCGCCAGATCAAGACCCACCTTGACCAAACCCAACTTCATACGGGAACCAATTGCCTCATGGGCTTTCACAACCAGTTTTGACTCTCTCAGCCAGGCATTTGCCTGCGCCAGATGGTCGAAGCGATCCACTTCGGTAATCACCACATAATGCGGAACGGCCATGCCCCATTTTGAGAGCAGCCCCATTCCCGGACCTTCTAAGACTTTCGCCATAATTTAAGCCTCCACGCTCATAACTCGATTCACAACAATGTTACTTAAACCACTCATATATAGAAAAAAACCACGCACAAAACCGGCGCAATTTTAAGGGCGATGCGTAAGGCTTGTCAATCTCTTTTGTACTTGAGCTTGGGAGTTGGGCATATCACAAAGCATTGGGAACAAGTAAACCGGCACGCCGATTTACTAAAAAAAAACAGGAAGAGACAAAGAAAAAACCCGGCACCGATCGAAGGTTTGCTGTGGTCATGGGACTGCCTGCCATACCATTGTGCTCATTGTATATTTTAACTGCTTTTCTAATTCTCAAATCCGCTTTTGTTCTTGAGTCAGTGGCATATT
>CAZRYI010000437.1:0-1673 GCA_964604255.1 uncultured Nitrospirota bacterium | reverse complement strand
CCTGGCCCCCCTTACCAAAGGGGGAAAAAATTATTCAAGGGCAGCTTGCTCCCCCCTTTAGAAAAAGGGGGCCAGGGGGGATTAAACTCCGAATCAAGTCATTGCGTCCTCGGGTTTCAAGGAAAGTCCTGTCTGTGCTTCTACCGCAGATTCCGGTTTAATCGCAAACCACTTATAAAATGCCGGGATCAAGAGCAATGTAATCACTGTGGAGGTGACGAGGCCTCCAGTCACAACTGTCGCAAGTGGCCGTTGCACCTCGCTGCCCGTGCCTGAAGAAAAAAGCAGCGGAATCAATCCCAGAGCGGTGGTGACGGTGGTAATCAAGATTGGACGAAGCCTGAGACAGCCCCCCTTGATTGAGGCTTTATCTGCCTTCACCCCGTTTTTGGTCAGTTCGTTCAGATAGGTCACCAGCACCATCGCATCTTCCAGGGCAATCCCGAAAAGAGCGATGAACCCGATGGAAGACGGCACTGAAAGGTTCTGCCCGGTCAGCCACAGTGCAACGCCGCCCCCGATCAGGGCCAGTGGAATGACGAGCATAATCAGAAGAGCACTTTTCAAAGAGTTGAAACTGCTGAAGAGCATCAGAAAAACAATCAGCACGGTGATGGGAACAACCAGGGCCAGCCGTCGATTGGCTTCCTGTTGCAGTTCAAATTGCCCGCCCCAGCTTACCAGGTAGCCCGGAGGCATTTTCACCTGGGCATCAATGGCATCCTGAGCTTCTGCAACAAAGGACCCCATGTCTCGACCACGGACATTGGTTTGCACGGTCACAAAACGATGGTTGTTTTCCCGTGTAATCTGTCTCGGCCCAACAATTTCTTCAATGAGCGCCAAATCCATCAGCGGCACCATCGGGCCTTCGGGTGAAGGAACGAGGATCTGTCGAATGACTTCCACACGATCCCGGTCTGCTTTTGCATAACGCACCAAAATATCAAATCGAGGAATGCCCTCAAAAATCTGGCCCGCTTTCTCCCCGCCCACTGCGGTTCGGATGGTCTGTTGTACATCATCAACGTTGATGCCGTAACGTGCAATGGCTTCACGATCAATAATGATACGAAGCTGCGGTGTCCCGGTGAGCTGATCTTTTTGAACATCGGCTGCGCCGGGAATTTTTTTGATGACTTTTTCAATCTCGGCAGCTTTTTCCTGAAGGATCTCCATGTCTTCCCCGAAGATCTTGATGGCCAGTTCTGCTTTTGTGCCGGTTAAAAGTTCGTCCACAGCAGCGGCAATCGGTTGCGTAAAATTAAAACGCACACCGGGAAAGTTTTCAAAAGCTTCGCTCATTTTGGTATAAAGCCCTTCCGGCGTGTCTGCGCTGGTCCATTCTTCTTGTGGTCTCAAGGCAACAAAGGCTTCGGCATTGTTGACCGGATCGGCATGTGCGCCGATTTCTCCACGACCGACACGTGAAACCACACGAATGACTTCTGGAAACTGATCCTTCAAACGGCGTTCAAAACGGGTGATGGTCTTCGCCGCTTCATCCAGGGAAATGGAAGGGGCCATCGTTGCACGTACCAGTAAATCGCCCTCATTTAAACGCGGCACAAATTCGGTTCCCAAGCGGGGAAAGATGACTGCACCAATTGCAAACACCACAAAAAATACCACCACGGCAACCCAACGATTTTGAACAAAAAACGTCACGAGGG
>CAZRYI010000436.1:0-1679 GCA_964604255.1 uncultured Nitrospirota bacterium | reverse complement strand
GGCCCGCAGCAGGCATTCACGGAGGTCAGGTTGTGGCACAGGGCACGCCAAAACAAATCATTGATGCAGCCGATTCCCCGACCGGACGCTACATTTCAAAAGAAAAAACAATCTCTCTGCCGCCGAGGAAACGCACAGCCACAAAATTTTTAAAAATCAAAGGCGCTTCGGAAAACAATCTGAAAAATATCGATGTCGATATCCCGCTGGGTCTTTTTACCTGTGTCACCGGCGTTTCCGGCTCGGGAAAATCAAGCCTTGTGCTTGAAGTCCTGTATAAAACGCTGGCAAAAACACTTTACCGGGCAACAGACAAAGCGGGAGCCTGCCGAAGCATCAAGGGCATTGCAGAGATTGACAAGGTCATCCATATCGACCAGAACCCAATTGGTCGCACCCCGCGTTCCAATGCGGCCACCTACACCGGTCTTTTTACTTTTATTCGAGAACTGTTTGCCCAGCTGCCCGATTCCCGTGTGCGAGCCTATAAAGCGGGGCGCTACTCATTTAACGTAAAAGGGGGGCGCTGCGAGGCTTGTCAGGGAGACGGGGTGATGAAAATCGAGATGCATTTTCTACCTGATGTTTATGTCATGTGCGAAGTCTGCAAGGGCAGCCGCTACAACCGGGAAACACTTGATATTCTTTATCGCGGAAAAAGTATTGCCGATATCCTAAAAATGACGGTCGAAGAAGCCTTAGTGTTCTTTAAAGCAATTCCTTCACTTTATTCAAAACTACGGACACTGGATGAAGTGGGGCTCGACTACATCACCCTGGGCCAGTCGGCCACGACGCTTTCCGGCGGAGAAGCCCAGCGCGTAAAGTTGTCGAAGGAGCTGTCCAAGCGGGCGACGGGACGAACACTTTATATTCTGGATGAACCGACCACCGGTCTGCACTTTGCCGACATTCAAAAACTATTAGAAGTTCTGAACCGCTTCGCCGAATCAGGCAATACCGTTGTGGTCATCGAACACAATTTGGATGTGATTCGCAATGCCGACTGGGTCATTGATCTGGGTCCTCAAGGAGGAGACGAAGGGGGAGAGGTCTTAGCCGTTGGCAAACCAGAGCAGGTTGCGAAAGTCACTCACTCCTTTACCGGGCAGTTTTTAAAACCATTTTTTCAATAGACCTAAACGATTCTCACTTCACGATTTCCTGAACCGTCGTCTATAAAAAATCAAAACAACGAGTCCGACACCCATCAAAATCATTGTCCCCGGTTCCGGCACAGGTGCAGCTGTGGCCGTTTGGATGGGCACAATTCTGTCTCCGGGGCGAGGGAATTGAAAAGGTCTGGCAGCACGGGGATTCGGTCTCGGAAATTGATTCTCACCTGAAGTCAATTCAGGTGTCGCAAAAGGATTGACTGCATCTCCCAGTGGCGGTAGCGGATTAAGCGGGCTGTTTGGATCGAGAGCACCGGCATTGCCACCAGAGGGCGATGAAAAGCCAACAATGATCGGCGGACCATTCAAGGGCCCGCCAAACAATGTCTCAGAGTTTTCGAGGCCCAAATCTTCATTCGGGTCGAGAATCCATGTTTGTTCAATCGGATCAGAAACGATTTCCCAGGGACGTTCCGGCTCTGCTAAGTCAGCCACTGCACCCGCGTCGCCACTGCTAGTGTCTGAGCCAGGACGCAGTACCGGCCCTGAAGGCGCACCACCCAT
>CAZRYI010000435.1:0-1684 GCA_964604255.1 uncultured Nitrospirota bacterium | reverse complement strand
GGATTTAAAACAGCACTTTCAACAGCTTGCCGAAACCGGTCGATCTCAAAGATTTGAGGGAAAAATTGTGAATCCCTCCGGGCAACATGCTTTGCTGGGTGTAACTATTTCAGCCCTGCAAGGGGAACAACAGGGTATAATCGGCACTTTTCAGGATTTAACAAAGATCAGAAATTTAGAAGACGAAATGCACAAAAAAGACCGTCTTGCAACCATTGGCGAAATGGCGGCAGGCATGGCACACGAGATCAGAAATCCACTCGCTTCCCTCAGCGGATCCATTCAAGTCCTGAAAAATGAACTACCGTTGCGGGGAGAAAACCTCAAGCTGATGGAAATCGCCCTCAAGGACACCGAACGTCTGAGTCAATTTGTGAGCGATTTCCTCCGTTTTGCCAGACCTCTTCCGCCCCGTCGTGAATGGATTGACTTGCAAAAGCTTTTATCCGAAACCGTGCAACTGATTCAAAATGATCCCGAAGCGACACTGCGAGTCAATGTTGTGCTTGCAGAAAGCCCTGAACCCATTCTGAGTTTTATTGACCCCAACCAATTGAAACAAGTCTTTTGGAATCTCGGAAACAATGCCTTTCAGGCCATGCCAGCAGGCGGTACCTTAAGTTTAAGTGCAAAGCGATTACACGCTCGAGGTAAAGAAAGTATGGCTGAAATTCTGATTGAAGATAGTGGCATGGGCATCTCAGAGGAAGATCTGCCTCAAATATTTGAACCCTTTTTCACAACAAAAAGTGCCGGATCTGGTTTAGGTTTGGCCATTGTGCAGCGGGTAATTGAGGAACATTACGGACAAATTACGGTAACAAGCCGTCCGGGGAAAACGCAGTTTTGCATCCTGCTGCCGATTGACGCCTCAGAGGCTTGGCAAGCAGCAGCAAGCAAGGAGATGCTTCATTCGGGGCAGGATCTTCAGTTGGTGAAAAAATAATGGCGCAAATTCTGATTGTCGATAACGAGGCCAGTATGCGGGAGTTTCTCTCCATCGTCCTCAAAAAAGAAGGCTACGATTGCAGGACGGCAGAAAACGGCAAAGAAGCGCTGAAAGTCATTGAAGAAGAACCCATTGACTTGGTTTTAAGCGACATCAAGATGCCCAAGATGAATGGCTTGGAACTCCTGAAAGCACTTAAAATTGCCTCACCTGAAACCGTTGTTGTGATGATGACCGCCTTTGCCTCAACAGAAACGGCTGTTGAAGCCATGAAGGAGGGGGCCTTGGATTATTTGACCAAACCCTTCCAGATTGAGGAAGTCAAACTGATCATCCGAAATGCCCTGGAGCGAAAAAGTTTAAAAAGCGATAATCTCCAGCTTCGAATTACCTTGAAATCGAAGGCTGACTTTACAAAAATTATCGGTCGCAGTGAAAAAATGCGAAAAGTGCTGACACTGGTTGAAAAGGTGGCCGATAATAAAAGTAATGTCCTGATCACCGGAGAATCCGGTACCGGGAAGGAGCTGATTGCCCGTGCCATCCACTACAACAGCGGGCGACGAGATCAACATTTTGTGACTGTCAATTGCAGCGCCCTGCCTGAAACCCTGCTCGAAAGTGAACTCTTCGGGCATATGAAAGGGTCTTTTACGGGTGCGATTGCAAACAAAGCAGGTCTTTTTGAGGTGGCAGACAAGGGCAGTATTTTTCTGGATGAAATCGGTGAAACCT
>CAZRYI010000434.1:0-1700 GCA_964604255.1 uncultured Nitrospirota bacterium | reverse complement strand
AAAAAGATTATCTTTCATCCAAAAATGCTGCCGGAGATCGTTATCGCCGACCCTGTTTTGACTCTGGGTTTGCCCGCCCACCTGACCGCTGCAACAGGTTTAGATGCCTTTGTACATTTACTGGAGGCCTATTGTGCTCCCGGTTTTCATCCGATGGCCGATGGCATTGCTTTGGAAGGGATGCGTTTAATCAAAGCTTATCTGCCCAAGGCTTTTGAAGACGGGCAGGATTTATCGGCACGCGCTCACATGCTGTCTGCCTCTTTAATGGGAGCGGTGGCTTTTCAAAAAGGCCTCGGAGCGGTTCATGCCCTGGCTCATCCACTCGGTGCAATTTTTGATCAACATCACGGTCTGCTCAATGCCATTCTGCTGCCTTATGTTCTGAGAAAAAACAAAACAAAAATTGAAAAAAAGTTAAAACAAATAGCACTTTATATCGGATTAACTGAACCTTCATTTGAAGTTTGTTATGACTGGATTGTGTCCCTAAGAAATCAATTGAAAATCCCCGCAACCCTGCAAGACATTGGCATCACGACGACCGAAAGCAAGCGCATCGGAGAGATGGCTTTCAAAGATCCCGCTGCTTCCGGCAATGTGATCCCCTTCAGTTCCGAAGACTACAGAACGATTTTTGAAGATGCGGTGACGGGACGTGGTTTGTGATACTCGGCATTCTCGAAACGGATCGACCTGAAGCTTTTCTTCAGGAAAAATACGGTAGCTACAGCGACATGTTCCAAGCGCTGTTTGCCAGCGTGGATGAGCAGATGAGGTTCAAAAGCTACAATGTTGTCCAAAATGAATACCCCGAAAAAATAGACGATTGTGATGCCTACCTCATTACCGGAAGCAAGGCCAGCCCCTATGAAAACAAGGCCTGGATCAAAGCACTTTCAGACTATGTGGTGATGCTACACACGCATCAAAAAAAGCTGATCGGCATTTGTTTTGGTCATCAATTGATTGCCCAGGCTTTGGGAGGCTCCGTTCAAAAAAGTGACTCAGGCTGGGGTGTTGGCACGGCCTTACGTGATGTATTGCGGCACAAACCTTGGATGGGAAAGGGGCAAAAGCACTTTAAAATATTCGTAAGCCATCAGGATCAAGTAACACAACTTCCGCCAAATGCAGAACACATTGCTGGCAATCACTTCTGTGCTTATGCCAGTTTTCAAATCGGTAATCACATTCTCACCTTTCAAGGCCACCCTGAGTTTCAGCCCGACTACCTTCATCAACTCATTGCAGGCCGTCGAGAGATCATTGGCGCGGCCCGAGCGGATTTTGCAATGCATTCTTTGCAAGAAAAGACCGACCACCCACAAATTGCCCGGTGGATTGTGGCATTTTTAAAAGCTTGAAAAAGGGGTCTTATGAACACTCTAAAGAATAAAGTTACCGTACTATTTGTTTGCATCGAAAATTCATGTCGCAGCCAAATGGCAGAAGCCTTTGCAAAGTTGCTGGGTTCGCAAGTTGTGGATGCCTATAGCGCCGGTTCTAAATCTTCGGGCAAGGTCAATCAAAAAGCCATTGCCGCAATGAATGCCATTGATTATGACCTGAGCAAACATCATTCAAAGTCTTTGAATGCTCTGCCGACGATTGAATTTGATCTTGTTGTCACAATGGGTTGTGGGGATGCCTATAGCGCCGGTTCTAAATCTTCGGGCAAGGTCAATCAAAAAGCCATT
>CAZRYI010000433.1:0-1715 GCA_964604255.1 uncultured Nitrospirota bacterium | reverse complement strand
TCTTTGAATCACATCCCGGTTAACAAAAATTCACTCGACTTTTGCAACAGGTCTAATCTGAGAGGGAAACCGTCTATGTCAGGAATGAGGCAGCGATTAAATCATGGTTTTTTAAAGAAAAATGAAGTAACATGTGCACATAATTCGCAGTCGGTGCGTGTCGATTGTATTTACATTCTGAAGTTATGTGTTTATCTTTCTGATTAGCCAATGTATGGCAGAGGACGCTCGCGTCGACCGAATAGGAGACACGCCAAGGGTTTTTAAGCGGCACCGAAAGTGCCCTTCAATCTAAATTCTGAAAAGGAATTGATGGTTGTTGTTGTTATTGATGAGTTTTCAAATCACATAACAGGCTAACTGAGTGAAGGCTTTGCTAATCTAATTTGGCTAACAGTATTTTTTGGGCGCAATCGTTGAGGTTGCGCCCTTTTTATTTGTGTAGCTTTGTTGATTATGAGGGGGTCTTGGTTCCATCAGGAACCCAAATGGCATCATTGATACCAACGTTCGCATGTGTCCCTGTTACCTCAACAAAGCATTCGTCATCTGAGCAATACATGCTTTCCCGTTTGAGCCCGGCTTGGGGAAATTGAACGTCAAAATGAACATTGCCATCACGTGCGCGAACGCCAAATCTATAGACCTGCCGGAGATATGCTTGGAGTCCCTTGAACCTTTCAATAAAATCAGAATCATTCAAACTCCCACCAGCATACTTCCCCGGCGGATTTGGAAGCCTCGACGGAGCATGATTGTCGTTCGGAAAAATTCGATCACGGCAATCTTGAAAGATGTTTCGGCGATGAACCTTTCGCGAAACTTCGTCCCGATTAAAATGCCTGGGGGTCAGACCGGATAATTCGTCAAGACCAACATTCCCTGTAAATATATTTCTGTAAATTTCATCGATCAAATCGGCCCCACTAGGATAGTGGTAGTTCATTGGTGGCAAGACCAGAGGGCTCGTTGCGGTAGAAGCAATCATCCGCGAGTATTTTTTTACTTCGGACCTGATCAATTGAAGCGTATCATGCGCCGTAATCTTGGCGGCATTATTGTAATGCCGCCAAGATATTTCTGTCGAATTCCCAAAATTGTCATTTAAAATCTGGCGGTCAAATTTATTGGTTTCTTTAGTTAACTTAATCGGAAGACAAAAATATTCAAATTTGGACAACAACAAATCGGCATCACAAGAGGGAACATAAAGCAAAAAAATGTATCGTGGTGTTGGACAAGGCGGATTTTTACTATCTCCGCGAATGTATAATTGTTCCAGCATGCGCTTATGGAGCGTTTTGATGGATGCTTCAGAAAAAAGGGGTTTGTAATCGTTGTTGCTGCTTGAATTGAGGGAGAGATATGTCGCCTTTTCCAGCGATTGATGTTGCTTGAGATAAGTCACCGTGGCACGGGAAACTTCCATTGGAAGCCCAGCGATTATGACCCAATCCTTTGCTTCAGTCGTTTGTACGATCCTGTTTGATCGTTTGGCTTTTCTCTTATTGGTTTTTCTCATTTTGCACCAACTCAGGAGAGCTTCATAAGAGTCATTGCGATGTCGGCGGGGATGTTAATTCGGTTACGAATATCCTCATCTTGAGCATTTAACAGACGAAAAAGAGCATTGTCCTCATCCATACCGATATTTGAATGTCGGGATTTTCGGGGCTCAATGACTATGTTTTGCAGCTCTATATTATTTGCCTTAG
>CAZRYI010000432.1:0-1722 GCA_964604255.1 uncultured Nitrospirota bacterium | reverse complement strand
CTGACATTGTCTCCATCAAAAACAAAGGTTCGGCAAGCACCCTGGTGAAGTTGCTCCTCCAGCGCGTGGGCGAGTGTCGATTTTCCGGCAGAAGATAAACCGGTAAACCATAAAATAACGCTTCGATGACGGTTCTGCGCCTCTCGTCTTTTTCTCGTAACAGTCGCATGGTGCCAAACAACATTTTTTTCATTCTCTACAGTCTTCATCTATGAACCTCGCGATTTTATTCAGGATCAATACAGAAGCGCCTCAGGGCTTCCGTTCTACAATAAGTGCAATATCTTCGTTAAAACCCGGGGATTGAAGCGAACCGCCACTGGAAGAAACTTCAAGATCAACACTGCTTGAAGTGCCTAAGCGGGTATCATACCACAAGACACTATAGTCTCCTTCAGGTAAATTCAAGGCCAGTTCACTCGCTGCAATATCTGTTTTATATCCGGCATCAAAGTAGGTCAGATAGAGCTGTCCTTCGACTCCTCTTGTCACAGCCTTAGCCGGGCCATCCTTCACAAAGTGCTCTATCAGTACCGTCTGATTTAAAAGAGTCGCATATTTTTCAACAACAGACGCAAGGTGCATATGATCACTCATCACATGGCGGACTGCTTCACTATAAGGTGCATCAATATAAAGCCAGGTAGCCTCGCTGCTGCCAACTCCCCCAAGTGTAAAAACAGACCAAAAGGTGCGACGGAAGGCAAAACGTAGACTCGGCGCATTCATCGCATCATTGTGCCACAAACCGCGAAGTGTATCTTTGCCAAACACTTTTTTATAAGCCCTACGGATAAATTTGGGAGATTTTTTTAAGAGCGTTCGGAATAGCGAGGGGGGACGTTCGTAACGCACCAATTCGTTCATCATCGCTGGTTTCGTCCAGCTTGCAGCATCCAGTTTATTTGTCTGGTGTAAGAACGCGATATCCACATCGGCATCCCGCCAAACCTCTTCAGAAAGTCCGATGGGGAGATTGTAAGGATCCGCTGCTCTGATCCAGGGAATATAATATTGGTTACTTAAGTCAACAAAACAGGCACCGCAATTGGGTTTGTGTTCCATTTCATTTCCAAGTTCCCAATACACATTCTGAAAAGCGGCGAAACGACTCACGATCGTTTTAATATAGTTTTTCTTTTTGTGTTCATCACCCGCTTTCCACGCATTGAAAGCATGATGATTTCCGTCCGTATTATTTTTAAACCAGGTATCGTTATTTCGGGACCAGGTGTCGAAGAAGTTGACCTGGACATAAATGCCTCTGGCCGCTGCTTCTTTGACCAGCCATTCCCCTCGTCTCATCCATTCTAGATCCCAGGAAAGACCGTCTTTCTCCAAAGGGTAGAGGGCAATTTTCAAGAGAATACCGTTGTGTTTGTAGGCAACCAACAAGTCTAAATACTGAATCAGTTGCTCGTCCGATTTCCAACCGATCCTGACTTCACTTCCAGGGTCTGTACCAGCATTTACTTCCCCCTCTTTTTTTTTGGGGCCATAATCCCGAGCGGCAATCCATTTCCCACCGATCCAGTAATGAGGCGAGCCGTCATCATGTATCAAATATTTGGGATGTTTGTGATCAATTTTTACATGCCCGCGAATGCCTTCGTGCGCAAGTTTATGTGCTACCCTGAATGTCCCGGACTGAGTAGCCTTTTTTTTGTCCAGGGGTAAGATGCGGTAGTGCCATTCACCGGGCATGTCCGGCATAAAACGTAT
>CAZRYI010000431.1:0-1724 GCA_964604255.1 uncultured Nitrospirota bacterium | reverse complement strand
TTATCGTCAAAAAGATAAATCAGTCGAAAAGCCTCTGTTAGCGCTAAAATCAGCAGGGAATTTTTTGAGCGGATTTCCAGGGCTTCACCCACGACCGTCACCGGTCGATCGGCGCGCACATCGGCATTGACCTGTGCTGCTAACAACTCCACACCGCTTGCAAGGCTGTTGTAGAAAAATCCTCCGGCAGCAAGATAGTGCAGGCCGACACTTGAGCCGAATTCATTTTGTCCGTCCTGCCATAAATCAAAATCCTGACGGGAAAAGACATTGCCCGCTGTTAAATCGGAGATGGCAATCCGTCCCGGTGCGGCCATAATATAGGGCTGATTTAAGGCTAATGCCCCGCCTTTTAAACCCTGCCAGCTTGCATGCAAGCCGGATTCACCCATCACCAGCATCGCACCAATGCCATCAGCAGGAGAAGGATTCGAGATATCAATGGGTGCAGAAGGTAAGGCCCAGAAGCTACCGGCAATGGGGGTTTCACCCGTAATGGTGTGAAAAGGAGAGTGGCTATGATTGGCCTGAAAGCTTGTGGTCGAAGCGGTGACCGGAATCAGCACACGGTTTACTAAGTGATCGTAGCTTCCCGTCTGCTGAGGGTGCCAGTGGAAATGTGCGTGATGCCCCAAAGTCTCCCAGGAACTGTCACCCACTTGATCGATATGACTATTTTGTCCGGTGAACTCAAAATCAAGGGCTTTCGGCAAACTCAATTGCATCTCCCGTGCATCCTGACCATAAGGACTGCTTGCATTCACATCGGCGACCCGCTGTTGCTGCAATACCAAGTTGATGGTCACTTTCGTTCCGGCGGATACCGTGAGATTGCCATTGATCATCTGTGACTGCGTGCTGAGCGTAATCAGACCGCTCTCTATTGTGAGACCGGTGAAATAGGCATTGGGTGCATTTTCAGCCAGTAGTTGCGAATTGATCCAGATGCTGCCCGGCCCCAGGCGATAGCTCGGCAAAGTAGTGAGATTGAGCGGCTGATTGACAGCCGACAATTGCGGGGCGGTTTTCATTTTGAACTGTAACATCGGATTGGGATTGCCCTGCACATACAACGAAACCAGCTTTTCAATCCTGAAAAAATCGAACCAGAACAAACGACCATCGGCATTGGCAATTGGGCCAATCGTATGGTCAAGCGCAGCGCCTCCGGCCCAGAGCGGCAAAGAAGCCTCAAGCTGGGTCGTGCGAACCGGGACTTCTCGCACAACCATTTTCAATGCCGCTTCTTTGGCAAGGTTTCGCTCGGCGACCGCCTGTAAAACCTCCAGGCGTTGTTTCGGGATATTGCTTTCAGAAAGCAGGTCTGCATTCTCAAAAGAAAACTGGGTGTTTTTACAGTCCTGAATGTCCTCACTCAGAATCGAACGGGAGAGCGAGTTGAACAAAGCGTCAAGGGTGCTTTTCTCTTGTGCTGTGTCGGCGACCAAGTGCCCGGTCAGTTGTCCAAGACGTGTTCGTCTCTGTTTTACATCCATGAGGATTCCCCTTTAATCAAAAAAAAAGTTCAAAATGACGGTATCAATTTGCAATCGCCTGACTTTCCCGCGGACTCAAACAAAAACCAGGAAGGAAAGTGGAAGATGGGGCCGAATCAAAATATTTATAATAAGTCGTTTAAATACCCTCAGCAGAACAAGCAGGATATTTGTAAGAGAGATATTTTCTATGGTGCCGATTTCGAGAATGTCATAGCACTATGAGCG
>CAZRYI010000430.1:0-1729 GCA_964604255.1 uncultured Nitrospirota bacterium | reverse complement strand
CCCCATTTATCCAGACTGAAGGGCGGATTAGCCGTCACGATATCAAAATGCATCAAACCACCATTTTGATCCAAAAGCTTGGGATTGCGGATGGTATCGCCCCATTCGATTTTGTGGTTATCTTCCCCATGCAAAAACATATTCATTTTAGCCAGTGACCAAGTGGCGCCAATGGCTTCCTGCCCGTAGAGTGCATATTTTTTGCTGTCGAAACGCGCTTTAATCTTACGACCACATTTCATGAGCAAGGAACCGGAGCCACAAGCAGGATCAGAAATGGTGTCACCCACTTGCGGGTCTAATAGCTCGGCAATCAGATCGGACACTTCTGGCGGCGTGTAGAACTCCCCGGCCTTTTGCCCACCTCCTGCGGCAAAAAGCTTGATGAGATATTCATATGCGTTACCGATCACGTCGAGTGACCCAACACGGCTAGGGCGAAGGCTTAATTCAGCTTTGGCAAAATCTTCCAGCAAATGTCGAAGGATGGTGTTCTTCTGCTTTTCTTCACCCAATTTATCCGTATTAAAACTGATATCCTGAAATACAGACTTAGAAGAATCACGAAGCTTGGTGCCGTTTGCTTCTTCCAACGCGGCTAATGCGGTGTCAATTCGCTCACCATTGCCGGGTTCATGGCGCTTGTCGTAGAGCGTATAAAAACTCGAACCTTCGGGAAGCACAAAGCGCTCATTCTTCATCAAAGCCTCAATCAGCTCAGGCTCATCGCCATATTCTTCTTTATAGCCATCATAATGATCCTGCCAGACATCAGAGATGTATTTCAGGAAGAGCATGGTCAAGATAAAATCCTTATAGGTATCAGCGCTGACCGTGCCCCGAAATGTGTCACACGCGGCCCATAGCGTTTTATTGATGTCATCTTGGCTTATTGTAGCGTTCATATTTTTCTTCCCTTCAGCGATAAAGTTTTATCAGCTATAAGTGCTCTGGCAATGGCATTCATCAATTTATCGGCGTTTTGACTTAATTCAGCGTAGAGCCTTTTTTCTTGCAGAAGTGTAAGGTGCAGCCTTAATATTTGTTTTTGTTTTTCAATGGGCGGTACGGTAAGAAACGCTTTTTCCAGAACTGAACGCCTAACGCTTTTTGTGAAAGAACCCTCTGCGGCCCTATCGAAATAAGTTTGCATGGGCTTTTGATTTAACTGCCAGACTAGAAACTCCGGCAACAGAGATTGCCCCTTCACGCGGAGTATATAGAGCTGAGGGGCGCTCACGACTTTTCCCTTAAGCTGATCGACTATAGCGGCATAATTGCGTGATCCTCTGGCAGCAAAAAGTACATCTCCATCCATAAGCCAGTTCGGCTCTTTTTTGCCAGAAAGCTCAGTTTCAATAACAGCATCCCAACAAACCCCACTGCCAGAAGAAATATTCTTCATCTGCACCACCCGAATATCGCTACCCGATTTCTCTGGAATTCTTCCTCGAAAAGGATGACCAGCAGATATAGTCGTAATTTCTGAGAGTGCAACTTGCAAAATAGTTTTTCCTTCATTGTCGATGATGCATATTGCCATTAGAAGCTTAAATCAGTTCAATGTCAACATAGTATGCAGCATCATCGACAATGACGTTGAAATTTAAATGTATCCAAGGACGCTCCTTGGTCGTAAACCACTGGCGAAACAGGGGTCGGGATTGAGCGGAGAAACATGCAATTGCGTGTACAAGGAGATTATTCACTCTAGCGGTAAAGAAAGGTT
>CAZRYI010000429.1:0-1742 GCA_964604255.1 uncultured Nitrospirota bacterium | reverse complement strand
TATTCGCTGAGTTTGTTCAGGATTAACTTCATCAGATGATTGATTGTAGAAAACCTTTTTTCATCTGAAAGCATTATTTCTTCCGATTGTACATAGCGCGAAGCATCCAATTCAGATCGACAATTTTCAATCAGTTTGGCCGCTGAACTGGCTGTTGTTTCGAGATGAAATTGAAAGCCGATGACTTGCTCATTCACAATAAAAGCCTGGTTCGCACAGGCTTCACTTTTAAAAAGGGGAATGGCAGCTGGCGGCAGTGAAAAAGTTTCTCCATGCCAGTGAAAGGCCTCTATTTTTTCGGGCAGGATATCGCCTAAAAAGCTCAAAGCAGCTTCTTTTTTTCGTGTGATTTGAAACCAGCCGATTTCCAGATCATTATTTTTAGAAATCTTTGCCCCCAAAATAGCAGCAATCAACTGCGCTCCAAGACAAAGTCCTAATATCCGTTTTCCTGCATGAATGGCTTCTAAAATAAATCTTTTTTCCCTGCCGAGAAAGGGATAAGTCTGCTCATCATGAACGCTCATTGGCCCACCCATAATGATTAAAATGTCATAGCTCTCATGTGCAGGCAGTGGATCATTTTTGTAAAGGTGGCTGATGTTTTGGCTGTGTCCATTTTCCAGAATCCAAGTTTCGATACTGGCTGGCCCTTCAAAATCGACGTGCTGTAAAATTTGAAAACGTTTCGCTGTTTTAGGTTTTATATTCATGTTCCCGACAAATGGAGTGGATTTCTTTTTTTAACAATCGCTCCTGTGTGAGTCCGCAAAAATACCTCCCGCCAGAAGTTTCCTGATGATAGCGACAGCTATGGCACACGCCAAATGACTTCATCTTGTTTGATTGTTGCATGGTGCTCAAAAAGGTTTTGAGGTTTTTTTCGAGTTGGGCCTCTGCGGTTTTTCCCAGTTGATCCTGCGTTTCCATGAAAAGCGGATTTGGGATGAGTTTTTCAACAATGGTTTTTCCTGCTTTTGTCACTTGAAGATGAACAACACGTTTGTCTTTGAGATCGGCTTTTTTGGTAATGAAACCATTCGCTGCCAATATTTTTAAGGTTTGCGAAACTGTCCCTTTAGTCAAACCGAGATAGTCGGTGACCGCTTGCGGAGTATCGGAGTAGCGGTTGCATTTATTGAGGTAGGCGAGTGCTTCAAGCTGCACCGGTTGAAGACCATAAGCTGCTCCCGCCTGCCGTGTTTCGTTACGCAGCAAGTTTGCAATACGCTCAATAAAACCGTGTAAGTTGTTTGAACTCATAGGTCATATAGTATCGAATCGAAATTAAATTGACAAGTGAAAGTTTGTTGTCTATTCTTCATAAAGTATCGATTCGATACTTTATGAATTGTTCAACAGTGAGAGTTGAACAATTTTTTCACTGAGGGAGGAGTTGAAAATGACAAAAGCACGGTTTTTTCACGCAGGTTGTGCAGTGTGTGTTCACGCTGAAAATCAAATCGTTGATGCATTGGATAAAGAACGCTTTGCTGTTGAGGTGATTCATCTTGGCAATCAAAGTGGACGCATTGAAGAGGCAGAACGGCTTGGTGTGAAATCAGTGCCCGCACTGGTGTTAGGCGAAGAAGTGTTGCATCTTAATTTTGGTGCAGCCTTGAGTGATTTGAAATAAGCAGAAAAAGTTGAGCTTATCCCTCGTCGTTATTGACGGCGAGGGATAAGGGGCTTGCCGGGGAATGTCTGAAGACAAACCATTGATTTTTTTATCAGATGGCCTC
>CAZRYI010000428.1:0-1746 GCA_964604255.1 uncultured Nitrospirota bacterium | reverse complement strand
CGGCCATCAATTGTGAAGGGGGTTCTAAATTGGTTCAAAAGGTTCTTTACAACAGGTCGGGTATCGGCTGCATTTGAAATGCCGCCCAGCAGGACAATAAATTCGTCTCCTCCGAGACGTCCGACCGTATCTCCGCTGCGTGCCATACTGTGCAAACGTGCTGCCGCTTCAATTAAAAGTCTATCCCCTGTCTCATGCCCCAGGGTATCATTGATTTTTTTGAAATCATCCAAATCTAAAAATAGAACAGCGACCAGACTCTTGTTGCGCTGTGCCTCAATTAACAGTTGAGATAAGCGATCCAGGGCAAGAAAGCGATTCGGTAAGTTGGTCAAGGCATCAAAATGGGCCTGATGCAGCAATTGCTCTTCCTGCTGTTTGCGAAGGGTGATATCCTCCTTGACTGCCAGATAGTGACGAATGTGACCTGCATCATCTATGACAGGTGCGATGTGCGTATGTTCCCAGAATAGTTCACCATTTTTCTTTTTATTCTGGAGTTCCCCCTGCCAAGGTTTGCCGCTGGTGATTGCCTGCCACAGTTCTTTGTAGAGGCTTTTGGGAGTGTTTCCAGATTTCAGTAAGCGAGGATTCCGACCGATCACCTCTGCCGCACGATACCCAGTGACTTTTTCAAAGGCCGTATTGACGTATTCGATCTCCGCATCTGTATTTGCAATGATGACAGTGACCGGGCTTTGCTCAATTGCCTGAGAAAGTGTTTGTATTTGCTCTTCGGCCCGCTTCCGCTTCTCCTCATCTTCGAATTTATCTAAGGCATAAGAAATATCTCCGGCCACTTCTTCTAGCAGCTTGATTTCAATTTCATCAAAAAAATAGGTTTCACCGGCATAGATATTTAAAACACCCATGACACTGTGATTGAGTCGTAGTGGAAAGGCCGCTGATGAACGATAGCCCTGTTCAATCGCTTGCTCGCGCCAGGGAGCAAAATCGGTGTTGTTTTCCAAGTCGTTAAAGACAATGCTTTTATCTTCGCGGATTGACCGAACAGTTGGCCCTTTTCCGTGTATGTCGTCGGCGAGCGAAATTTTAATATTTTGCAAATAATCAGAGCCTTCACCACTGAAAGCAATGGCCTGGACTGAGTTGCTTTTTTCTTCAACTAATCCGATCCATGCGAGTTTGAACTTGCCATATTGGACAGCAATCCGACAGATTTCCCGAAATAAAGTGTGTTTGTTCTGCTCCCGAACAATAGCCTGATTGATCTGACTTAAAGTTGCATAGAGTCGATTGGCTTTTTTCAGTTTTTCTTCTGCCTTTTTGCGTTCTGTGATGTCAAGAATAATGGCTGCAAAAAAAGGTTTACCATCGGTCAATAATTGAAGGTGAACCTCAGCAGGATATTGTGTGCCATCTTTTCGTTCGTGTTTTGTGATGAATGTTACCGTTTCCTGTTTGCCCGAGCGCAAGGGGGCAACCAAATCCTCAAATGACTGAGCGCTTAGTTCCGGTTTTAAGTCCAAAGGTGAGAGTTTAACAAGCTCCTCTATCGTGTATTTCAAGTTTTTTCGCGCCCCCCGATTCACCTCAATGAAACGGAAGTTTGTCGCATCGAAGGTGTAGATCTCGTTGAGAGAGTGTTCAAGTACCCGGCTCAAGCGTAGCGCTTTTTTCTCAGCATTTTTAATGGCGTGAAAGATCGGGGCGATCCACGCAATCCCCAGAACCATCAGGATTGAGATGCTGAGTGCAACCAGCTCGGCTAATAAATCGGGTGGG
>CAZRYI010000427.1:0-1747 GCA_964604255.1 uncultured Nitrospirota bacterium | reverse complement strand
GTCATCAACGAATACGGCAGTGTCGAGGGTTTGGTGACTTTGGAAGATCTGATTGAGGAGATTGTCGGAGAAATCGAAGATGAATACGATATTGAGGAGCGACCGGTTGAGCGCCTCAAGGATGGTTCCTTGGTGATTGATGCTTCTTTGAGTGTGCGTGATCTACGCAGCGACCATGGCCTGCCGATTCCGGAATCCTCTGATTACGAAACGCTTGGCGGGTTTGTTCTGGCCCAGCTTCAAGGGATGCCGAAGGGGGGAGAAATCATTCGGCACGATGACTACAAATTTACAATCGTCGATATGGATGGTCGTCGTATCGCCAAATTAAGAGTTGAAAAGAAAAAAATGCTGCCTCAGAAAAAGAAATCTTCCAGGAAAAACACTAGAAATAGTTAAGTGTTAAGGCAAACAAGACGAGTAGACCCACCCAGACATTGGATCGAAAGAGCGAAAAAAAATCTGTGCGCGCTGTCGCTTTGCGAAGTTTAGTGACCTGAAATAAGAACAGAACTGCCACCCCTCCGAGTGCCAGATAGTAGTTAAGATACATCTGAGCTTGCTCGCCGACCATCAAAAGAAAAAGTAGAACAAGACCGTAAAAGCCTGCCACAGCTAGCCAGCTCTTAGCGCCAAAGAGGATTGCGGTCGATTTTTCGCCGATTTCTAAGTCATCTTCTCGATCCATCAAAGCATAAATCGTGTCGTAACCCGTCGCCCAGCAAAGATTTGCCAGGAGAATCAACACGGGGATGGCGGTTAAATTTTCTCGAACTGCTGCCCAGGCCAGTAGGTTCCCCCAGCTAAAAGCGATGCCTAAGACAATTTGTGGCAGGTAGGTTACTCGTTTGGCAAAAGGATAGATGAAGGCAAAAAACAAGGCTGCAAAACTTAAGAGAATGGTAAAGGGATTAAGGAACAAAACGATGAACAGTGAAAGGGATAAAAGGATTGCGAGCACGCCGAGCGCTTCTTTCATCTTGAGTTGATTGGAGGCAAGGGGACGATTTTTGGTGCGATCTACCTGGGCATCGAATTTTCGGTCGGCCATGTCATTCATGACACAGCCTGCACTTCGCATCAGAAAAGCACCCAGGGTAAAAATGATGAGGTGTTTTAGAGAAGGTCGTCCTTCAGAGGCAATGATGAGTGACCAAAGGGTCGGGAAAAGCAAGAGCAGGGTGCCGTACTGTTTATCCAAGCGAATGAGGGCGGCGACCTCTTGTCGTTTTTCCCATAAATTAGTCAAAGCTTAGGGCCCAGCATCCCGTTTCACGCAACGAAAACCCAGGTCTCCTAAACGTTCTCCCGGCGGATCGTAAGACCGTGTGCTGGCGCGTGCATAAACGGACAATACTTTTGGGTAGGCACCTCCCGGATAGTGCCCCAGGGAATGATAAGAAAGCCCGCGAACGGCCCGATGTTTCATGCCGAATGCCGGTTTTCTGAGTGTCGATGAGCCGCCGGAATGGATTTATTTCTCAAGTGTCGGAGAACATGGATTGGAATATCACCATCAATTGGCAACTTATTGTAAGGAAAATGGAGTGAAGCTTGCATTTCAACCTGGTAGTTTTCAAATTTCTCTTGGTAGTGAAAAAATTAAAGATATATACGAAGCTAGCGAACTCTTCTTCTGCAACAAAGAAGAGGCACAACGCATTCTGTGTTCAGAACGTGATGATATAAAAGAACTTATTGACGGAATCCGAGCACTCGGACCAAAAATAGCAGTAATAACCGATGG
>CAZRYI010000426.1:0-1748 GCA_964604255.1 uncultured Nitrospirota bacterium | reverse complement strand
GGTTTGTTGGTTGGGGGACAAGGGGTCGAACCTTGATTAACAGAGTCAGAGTCTGCCGTCCTGCCATTAGACGATCCCCCAATATGAGATGCCGGGAACAATAATCAAAAGCAGCGGCGCTGTCAAGAATCTTGTGCACTAAAAATGCCCCATAACACCCCCTAAACTTGTCGGCCATATTGTAAGTCGATATACTAAAGAGTATGAAGCTCGGCAATTTCGAGATCTTTCCGCTGACGGATGGTCAACTGAAGTTGGATGGAGGTGCGATGTTCGGCGTCGTGCCCAAGGCCCTTTGGGAAAAACATCACCCTGCGGATCAAAAAAACAGAATACGCCTGGAACTGGGTGTGCTGCTCATTAAAGCCCACGGCAAACACATCCTGGTCGATACCGGTATCGGCAATAAATGCGATGCCAAGTTCAATAAAATCTATGGTATCGAAAGACGCCCGACCATCGAACAATCTCTATTAAAGTGCGGTCTTTCTTCCGGCGACATCAGCATGGTCATCAATACCCATTTTCATTTTGATCACGCCGGAGGCAATACACGGCGCACTGAAAAGGGCAGGATTGAGCCGACCTTTCCAAAAGCCAGCTATTTTATTCAAAAGGGAGAGTGGCAGGATGCGAGTCATCCCAACGAACGGACACGCGGCAGTTACCTGCTCGAAAATTATGAAGTCCTGCCGCAAAACGGGCAACTGGATCTGCTGGAAGGCGATTCCGAAATATTAAAAGGGATTTCCGTGATACGCACACCCGGCCATACGGCACATCATCAGGCGGTCTTTATTGAGTCAGAAGGCAAAAAGGCACTTTTTCTGGGAGATCTCATTCCAACTGTCAGCCACATTCCGCTGCCTTATGTGATGGCTTATGACCTTTTCCCGCTCACCAGCATTGAGACAAAACGCATGATCCTAGAGCAGGCCGCCGAAGAGCACTGGTTACTGATTTTTCAACATGATCCGAAGGTGCGCATGGGTTATCTCAAAAAGGTGGATGGTCAGTTTTTATTAGAGGAATACAGAGATGGCGTTTAGGCAAACTTTAGGACAATCGGGCGCGCTCCATCGTCGTCTCCTGCTCGCCAAAATTGGTTTGGACGGACACGACCGGGGCATCAAACTTGTTGCGCGATCTCTTCGGGACGCCGGTTTCGATGTGATCTACCTCGGGCTGCACAACAGCGCTGCCGAAATTATCAGTGCCGCCATTCAGGAAGATGTCGATGGCATCGGCATTTCAATTCATTCCGCAGCCCACATGACCCTGTTTAAAGAAATCATGAAAAGCTTAAAAAAAGAAGGCGCAGAAGACATTGCCGTTTTTGGTGGCGGCATTGTGCCCAAACAAGATATTGAAGCCTTGAAAAAAATCGGGGTGAAGGAAATTTTTTCACCCGGCACTTCAATGGCCGAAATTGTGTCTTTTGTAAAACAGATGTTGAACCTGGATCGAAAGGTTGAAGATTAAATGACGTCTCACAATGAAGAACAGCTTTGTCCAGGCATTTACCGGCATTATAAGGGGCCAACTTACGAAGTGATGGGTGTTGCCATTCACTCTGAGACCGAAGAAAAACTGGTCATCTACCGTGCGCTCTACGGCGACTACCGTCTTTTTGCGCGACCTATAAACATGTTTGTGGAATGGGTGGAAAAAGGGGATTACAAGGGGCCACGCTTTCAGCTTGAGAAAGCATTTTGAGGGTAGAGATGAAGGGAGGGGCACGGTGAACC
>CAZRYI010000425.1:0-1749 GCA_964604255.1 uncultured Nitrospirota bacterium | reverse complement strand
TTACAATTGAAAATAATCACTTACTTTGTGGAGGTCTATGATGATGAACCGACAAAAGTACTTTTCGTTTTTAAAGAACATTTCCCCCCTTGGACTCTTCGTTTCCGTCATTTTATTTGCGTCTGAAGTCTTCGCAATACCGATATTCATCAACGAAATCCATTATGACAATACAGGCACAGATCAAAATGAAGGTGTAGAAATTTCGGGCCCTGCGGGAGTCGATCTGGCAGGGTGGCGAATTGCATTCTACAACGGTAGTAACGGCAAACGTTACAATACTTATCTCAATATCAATGGGATCATCCCCGATCAATCCGATGGTTTTGGAACACTCGCATTCTTGAAACCCGGACTTCAAAACGATATGGAGGGCATCGCACTGCTTGATGGTAGTGACACGGTAATACAATTTTTAAGTTACGAGGGTATTTTTACAGCAGTCAACGGACCTGCGGCCGGAATAACGAGTACAGACATCGGGGTTTTTGAATCATCCAGCACAGCACTTGGCAATTCTCTTCAATTGACCGGCACCGGAAACAGCTATGCAGATTTTTCCTGGGCAACTGCAGGGCCATCCTCTTTTGGCAACATCAATACCGGACAAAGTTTCAGTTCTGCCGCTGTCGTTCCTGAACCTGATATTGTTGTTTTAATGGGGATCGGCCTCGCCGGACTGTTCTTCTTTCCGCGAGTCAATCGTGAAGTGATATTGAGGCGATTGTGATTTTAGATCTGAAAATTTTTATTTTCTGATCAAGCGTTTCAGGCATTCCCCTGCATAAAAACCAGAATCAATATGGCAATGGCAATGCGATACCAGCCAAAGGGTTTTAAAGTACATTTCCCCAGTAGGCGAATAAAAAACTTTATGGCAAACCATGCAGAAATAAATGACACAACAAAACCAGTCATGAAAACCGGAATATCAGAAGCGGATAAAAAAGCGCGACTTTTATAGAGGTCATAAATGGTCGCGGCACACATCACCGGCACCGCCGCTAAAAAAGAATATTCCGCTGCCGTCTTTCTCTCAATACCGACCAACATACCGCCCACAATGGTTGATCCTGAGCGAGACACACCTGGCCACATTGCGAGACACTGAAACAATCCAACCAACAAAGCATCTCTCGGTTTTAATTCATCCACTTTATTTATTTTAGGTACGGGGAGCCTGTGCTCGGCCACAATCATAATTACCCCACCAATGCCCAAACCGAGTGCTACGGTAAAAGGATTAAAAAGATGGGTTTTGATATAACCATGCACGAGGAAGCCAAAAACAAGGGCGGGTGCAGTTGTGATGGCAAGTAGTTTTAAGCCATTGACTCCTGAAAGCCCCGTTTTCTTTTCAAAATCAAGCAATCCTATGAATCGTTCTTTGTAAATAAAAACGACGGCCAAGATCGCACCCAACTGAATAAAGACTTCAAAGGTGGATGCCACATCCCCCTTGAATTGTAAAAGATCTCCCGTGATAATAAGGTGCCCGGTCGAAGAAACGGGGATGAACTCAGTCAGACCTTCGACTAAACCCAAGAGAATGGCTTTAAGGGTATCGCTCACACTTTGAATCCAATTGTCATTTTAGGGAAAGGATCGTGTGCTGGCATCAAGTCAAACCTGCAACGAGACTCTTTAAACGCCAGCCCTAGGAGTCCAACAGACTCCTAGGGTAATGGACTTTAAATCCCGCCAAAGTTACTTGACCAGACTTTTTTCTATGGCTTCACCGATCATTGC
>CAZRYI010000424.1:0-1752 GCA_964604255.1 uncultured Nitrospirota bacterium | reverse complement strand
TCAAACTGCTCAGAGTCCTTCAGGAACGAGAAATCCGCCGGATCGGTGGCACAAAGGATACCCAGGTTGATATTCGCATTATTACAGCAACGAACAAAGACCTCGAAAAATTGATTGAAGAGGGTAGATTTCGGGAAGACCTTTATTATCGACTGGATGTCATTCCGATTCATCTGCCACCGCTGAGAGAGCGTCCTGAAGACATTCCGATTCTAGCCGATTATTTTTTAAATAAATATAATCAAAATATGGAGAGAAGTATTGAGGGTTTTACAAGCGAAGTATTACAAAGTCTCAGTCAAAACGAATGGCGGGGGAATGTGCGAGAGCTAGAAAATGTCATTGAACGGGCCGTCGCACTAACGTCCAACACCATTCTCTCTGTTGATGATTTCAGTGGCAGCCTGCCAAAATCGACCCTCACTGCCGATGTCGAATATGCCATTCCTGAAGCGGGTCTTGACCTTGAAGCCCTGATTGAAAAAATCGAAAAACAAATTCTCTTAAAAGCACTGGATGAGTGCCACTGGGTTAAGAAAGATGCTGCTGAACGGCTTCACCTCAATTTTCGTTCTTTTCGATACCGACTTCAAAAGTATGATATCAAGCGAAGCAAAACACTGAGTGAAGCAAGTGATGGTGACGAATGGGAGGAGAATTGAGTCAAAAGCAATTTACGGTTCAGGATTTTCAGTTCTCAAAAAATTCAGAAGATCGTTCTGGAAAGCTCACTCTAGAAACACCCGCCAAGCTAAACCTTTACCTTGAAGTCCTCAATAGACGGCCCGATGGTTATCACAACCTCTGCTCCCTTTTTCAAATGGTAGGCCTGTATGACAGGCTCACAATGGAAGAAGCATCAGAGGGCCTGCATTTGACGATTGAAGGGGCATCGGAAGGCACATCCCTGTTGGCAGATTCTTCAAACCTTATACTTCGGGCGGCGACCTTGTTGCAAAAAGAGATGCAAGAGTCCGGTAAGCCGCTTCGCGGGGCACGTATTCACTTGTTGAAAAAAATACCGATCTCTGCGGGCATGGGTGGTGGTAGTAGCGACGCGGCCGCAACCCTGATCGGCTTAAATCGCCTTTGGTCTCTCGGTTGGTCACGCGAAAAACTGGCAGAACTGGGGAGTCGGATCGGCAGTGATCTTCCCTTCTTTTTCTATGGCCCTATCGCATGGGTCTCTGGAAGAGGGGAAATTGTTGAGCCAATATCACAGGTGATGGAGGGTATTTTTCTCCTGGTTCACCCGGCCTTTGCAGTCTCGACTGCGGAGGTTTTTAGCACTTATGCGCAAGTCCGGTCACAGGAAGAAAAAAACAGTAAAATCGAGTTGACAAACGCAGCGCCTCACCTTAGTATTCTTTCCGATATAAGGGTGAGGTCATCGGCGGTAGAAGTGCTTTTGCATCCCCGCAACGACCTTGAAAAGGTCACGCTCACTGCTCACCCGGAATTAAAGGCGGTGAAAGTGTTGCTAGAATCTCTGGGTAGCAAAGGGGTGTTGATGTCGGGAAGCGGGCCAACACTTTTTGCTTGGTTCAAAGACCCCGAGACTGCAAAGACTGCTGGGTATCAGATGGAAAAAGAAGGTCATCGTATTTCGCTTGCACCCATTTTGAAACAATCACCCTTCAAGGATTTTTTATAGAAAAATAACAGGAATAAAACTGGGGCGTCGACAAGTGGCAAGTCACGAGATTTTGGATCTCGCATTCCCAGGTTCGAACCCTGGCGCCCCAGCCATTT
>CAZRYI010000423.1:0-1758 GCA_964604255.1 uncultured Nitrospirota bacterium | reverse complement strand
GAGCTGAATTCCGCCTCATAAATAAGATGTGCGCCCCTCATCCGTCAAGTCATTCTCCGATAAGCCCAACGATGAAAAACAAAATTGACATCTTTTCTTCACTTGGATATTCTTTTTGTGTGGTCTAAAAAAAGGTGAGGGAAACATTGTGATACGAAATCTGGTTCATCGGAATGTCGTGACGGCGGGTTCTGAAGTGAGTGTTTTAGATGCAGCAAAAATCATGCGTCAACATAAAGTCGGCTCTGTTTTTATTACTGAGGGTGCAGGATACGCGGGCATTGTCACTGAAAGTGATCTCGTCAGAAAAGTACTGGCGAAGGGGCTCAAGCCGGAAACAAACATTGAGTCCGTGATGTGTTCACCGATTATTGAGATGGACATTGAAAAATCGGTTGTCGAAGCCAATCACCTCATGCACTTAAACGGCATCCGGCATCTGGGTATTTCTGAAAATGGCAAGATCATCGGTCTGGTTTCGGTTCGGGACATTGTCGCCTTTTTTTCGACAGCCGACAAAGGCCCGATGAGTGAATTGGGCGTGGTTTATAATCCCCTCGAAATTTTAACCCATCGCGATATTCAAAGTATTCACGCTGCCGCCACCGCAAAAGAAGCAGCTCAGGAAATGGCAGGAAGCAGGATTGGTGCGCTCTTCGTCACGGAAGAGGGCGGGTATGTCGGCATCGTCACTGAATCGGATATGATTCGCAAAGTCATCGGATACGATCTTGATCCCGAAAATATTCCTGTTGGTGTGATCATGAACGCACCGATTATCGACATTGACATTCATGAAAGTGTGCAAACTGCAACCGAAATCATGGCAAAAAAGGGCATTCGCCACCTTGCTGTAAGCCAAAAAGGCGCAATCATCGGCATTGTTTCGATTAAAGACCTGATCGGAATGATCTCCGTACGGGATCTGCCCAGATTTTTTTCCAAAAAAAGCTGAACCCACCCAATTGAGGTGTACCTCACCTGAAACAAGGCGCACAAATGCGACGGATTTTTAATGGGACCCTATAAAAGAGAAAAACGGCGCGACCCGGAATATATGACGCCGATTTACCGGATGGCATTGCTGCAATTTGAGCAGGCGGCGGATCAATTGGCGCTCGACCCCAATGTGAGAAAACGCTTCACCGACCCGAAACGGGCCATCATGGTGAACATTCCCATCCGAATGGATGATCACAGCGTCGAGGTTTTTCACGGTTATCGGGTACACCATGACACAACGCTGGGCCCTTCAAAAGGGGGCATTCGATTTCATCCCGATGTCAATTTAGGGGAGGTTTCTGCCCTGGCAATGTGGATGACCTGGAAATGCGCTTTAGTGGGCATCCCTTTCGGTGGGGCAAAAGGGGGCATCCGCTGTGACCCACATGCCCTGTCCCGCAACGAACTACAACGACTGACCCGACGCTACACATCAGAAATCATTCAATTCATCGGCCCCGAAGTCGATGTGCCTGCACCCGATATCGGTACCGACGAGCAGATCATGGCCTGGATGATGGACACCTACAGCCAGTTCCGGGGCTATCCGACCCCTGAAATTGTCACCGGAAAACCCATCAGCATCGGCGGTTCGCTCGGACGAACAGAAGCCACGGGTCGCGGTGTTGTCTACTGTGTCATAGAGTCAATGGCCCACCTTAAAATGCAGCCGGAGGGAAAGCGGGCCGTAATTCAGGGCTTTGGAAAGGTCGGTGCTAATGCCGCCTCCCTGCTTCATGAAGAAGGCATCAAAGT
>CAZRYI010000422.1:0-1766 GCA_964604255.1 uncultured Nitrospirota bacterium | reverse complement strand
AGTCATCGCCGCCGTCGCAAGCGCTGCGCTCCTATTGACCTTGCTTGGCATGGCCTTGCTCAAGTTAATGAAAAAAATCCCTTCCCCCAGGTCTTTGACCCTTAAATATGGTATCCGAAATCTGCATAGACCGGGGCGGCAGGTGATGACAATTTTTCTTTCACTGGGCATCGGTGTCATGATCCTGCTGACTTTGGCACAAGTCGAGCAAAACTTGATGGCCCAGCTTGTTCAGAATACGCCCGAAGATGCACCCGGTCTTTTTTTAATCGACATCCAGCCGGATCAAAAAGAAGCGGTTGAAAAGATATTAACCGGTCGTTCCCTGAAAAAGCCTCCTACCGTGACGCCGCTTGTGCGCTCTCGACTTCACGCGATTGACGGGAAAAATGTCTCGGAAATAGATGTCTCAAATCGAACCGATGCCTGGTATTTCACCCGAGAATATGTGCTGACTTATCAGCAGGGACTACCGGATTATAACGTCCTGACAAAAGGCGAGTGGTGGGATGCTAATGAAGAAGGCAATCTAATCTCCGTCGAAAAGAAAGTAGCGCAACACTTAGGATTGGATGTCGGCTCCGAGGTCAGTTTTGATATTCAGGGCGTGCAGATTGAGGGGCGCATCACCTCCGTTCGAGAGGTCGATTGGGGCAGCATGGCGATCAATTTCTATTTTATCTTTTCCCCCCTGGCCCTGGGCGGTGCGCCCGAAACCTATGTCGCCACTGTGAGCGCTGATGAAACGGAAGACCTGCCCATACAAAATGAAGTGATCGGGGCCTTTCCGAATATCACGGTGATCCCGATTCGCGAGGTCTTGCAGACCATTGCCAATATCCTGCGTGAGATATCAAAAACCATTCAATTCATGGCCATGCTGGCTTTTGCTGTGGGTTTGATCGTGGTTGCGGGAGCCATTGCCGCAACACGGGCGAGGCGCGTGCATGAAATGGTGCTTTTTAAAACACTGGGTGCAACGCGCCCCGATCTCATGGCAATGATGGCGGTTGAATATACCTTGTTGGGACTTGTTGCAGCACTCATTGGCGGTGGGCTGTCAGTTGCCCTTTCATGGGCCATCGTTCATTTTTTTCTTAAAATTTCCTGGATCTTCGCATGGCAGACCCTCTTGATTGGTGGCATTGCAACGGTGGTCTTAACACTCGTTACCGGATTTTTGACCAGTTATCGGATTCTGGGAGAAAAACCCTTTGTAGTGTTGAGGGCGGAGTGATGTCGAAAAACCAGCTCAAACAACATGCCGACAAAAGCGCATACTGAGGAACATTTTACCGCCGGAGATACTGTCCGGGATGTCATCATCGGCATGGCCGATGGTCTGACGGTTCCTTTTGCACTCGCCGCCGGTTTGACCGGCATTACCGCAGAAACCCATATCATCATCACTGCCGGATTGGCCGAAGTCTCTGCCGGTGCCATCGCAATGGGCCTTGGCGGTTACCTTGCCGCCCGGAGCGAAGTCGAGCATTATGCCAACGAACAGGCACGGGAAGAAGCGGAGATTATCGCCATTCCCGAAAAAGAAGCCGCTGAAGTCAGGGAGATTTTTCGTGACTACGGCATCAGCGATGCCGAAAGTCAGTCGGTTGTGGCCTCCCTAAAACGACGTCCTGAAGACTGGATGAAGTTTATGATGCGCTTTGAACTTGGCTTGGAGCCTCCCAAACAACACCGGGCCGTAAAAAGCGCACTCACCATTTCCAGTGCGTACACCATTGGCGGCCTGATTCCCCTAAGTGCCT
>CAZRYI010000421.1:0-1770 GCA_964604255.1 uncultured Nitrospirota bacterium | reverse complement strand
GATCCCCCTGCTAATGCGGTCGCCCACTCTCTTTACGAAATCACCATCAAAAAGGGCATCCGCTACCAACCGCATCCCGCTTTTGCCAAAAATGCCGCAGGTGATTTTCTCTACCACCAGCTTTCTGTGGATGAGATTGCCGAACTCGACACGATTGGCGATTTTAAAGAAACCGATACTCGGGAGCTTGTTGCCGAAGACTATGTTTATCAGATCAAACGACTGGCCCATCCCAAAATCCACTCTCCCATTTATGGTTTTATGTCAACTTATATGACCGGATTACCGGCGCTTGGCAAAAGCCTGAGCAAGGCGCATCAGGAGAATGAAGAGGCTTTTCTGGATCTTCGTACCTTTCCGCTTGAGGGCGTGGAAGTGATTGATCGCTACAGCTATCGCATCAAGGTCAAGGGGAAATATCCGCAATTTCCCTATTGGCTGGCCATGCCTTTTTTCGCCCCCATCCCGCATGAGGCCGACCGTTTCTATGCCCAGGCCGGGCTAGACAAAAAAAACATCACACTCAATTGGTATCCCGTTGGCACCGGGCCTTACATGTTGACGATTAACAATCCGAACCGTCAGATGGTGATGCAGAAAAACCCTAACTTTCATGGTGAAACTTTTCCGAGTGAAGGCATTCCGGGAGATCAGGAATCGGGCCTCTTAGACGATGCGGGCAAGGCCCTTCCTTTTATCGACAAGGTGGTGTTCAGCTTAGAGAAAGAAGGCATTCCGATCTGGAACAAGTTTCTTCAGGGGTTTTATGACAGTTCCGGCATCTCATCAGACAGCTTTGATCAGGCCGTTGCGGTTTCAGGAACGGGTGATATGACCCTGACTGACGAAATGGCAGCAAAAGGAATTCGCCTGATGACCAGCACAGCCACATCGACATCCTATATTGCGTTTAACATGCTTGATCCCATACTCGGTGGTTATACTGAGTCGGCCAAAAAACTCCGTCAGGCCATTGGCATTGCGATCGACCAGGAAGAAAATATTTCCATTTTTAGAAACGGGCGGGGTATCGCCATGCAAGGCCCACTTCCGCCCGGCATTTTTGGTTATCGAGATGGCGAGGTCGGCATCAACAAACATGTTTATGACTGGGTGAATGGCCGCCCACAACGCAAGCCGATTGAAGATGCCAAACGGCTTTTGGCTGAAGCGGGTTATCCCGGTGGGCGAGAGAAGGACAGTGGCAAACCTTTGATCGTCAACTTTGATTCCAGCGGTTCAGGGCCGGAAGTAAAGGCGAGCTTTGACTGGATGCGGAAACAGTTTGAAAAAATTGGCGTCCAGCTTGTCGTCCGAAATACGGATTACAATCGTTTCCAGGATAAAATGCGCAAAGGCACAGCGCAAATGTTTCAGTGGGGATGGAATGCTGACTATCCCGATCCTGAAAATTTTCTCTTTTTGCTTTACGGCCCGAATGGCAAGGCCGGGAATAACGGAGAAAATGCCGCAAACTACGCCAATCCCCGTTTTGATGCCTTATTTGAAAAAATGCGTAGCATGGAAAACAGCCCGAAGCGTCAGGCGATTATTGATGAAATGGTGGAAATTGTCCGCAGTGATGCGCCCTGGATCTCCGGTTTTCATCCCAAGCAATTTGGTCTGTATCATGCCTGGTATCAGAACATCAAACCCAACCTCATGGCGAACAATACCTTGAAATATGCGCGACTTGATGCCGATTTACGGGCAGAAAAACGGGGCGATTGGAACAAGCCACGCTGGTGGCCGCTGGTGCTTGTTGGGGTG
>CAZRYI010000420.1:0-1774 GCA_964604255.1 uncultured Nitrospirota bacterium | reverse complement strand
TTGTTGTCATATTGAACTGATTTGTTTTCTGAGTCAGTTGTGAAATACGGGGGATTGTAAAAGAGTTGGCTTTTGCAATGGTCACTTTTGTTTTCAGTTGTTTCAGATATTCGCTCAAGTCTGTCGTCGTTTTTTTAATTTCTTTCCTTCTTTTTTGAGCGGCATATATCCGTCCTTTATTTTTATCTTCATCGGTAATCTGAAGACTATTGAAGTCATCAATTTCCATCAACATTTTGAGATAAAGCGAAGGATCGTTTGGCAGAACTGGCACCAAAACCTCTGGACAAGCAGTCCTGACCATTTCCTGATTCAACTTATCATCGTCAAGAAACACCAGGCTTCCCGTCCCGATATTGATTTCTTCGGCAATCGATTTTATATTTGAGATTTTGTCATCCCAATTGATCCGCATTGCCGCAAAATGCTTTTCCCTTAAAACCATATCAGGATGTTCTCGAATGACCTTGATCGCATCTTCAAAATTATTCTTGCTATTGATGGCAAGGATGACCCCGCGATCAAAAAGAGAAAGAATATATTGCTGAAACTCTAAAAAAGGTCTTCCCTCTGGCGTCGGACCAAGCTTAATACCTTCCAAACCATCCTCGCCAATCACACCCCCCCATAAGGTATTGTCGAGATCAAGCACCAGACACTTTTTTGTCATCGACATCATTGATTTAATATAAGGCAGGTAGGCATTTGCCAGGGCCGGGAGATGCTTTAAGTTTAATTTCATATCACCGGCGTAGTACATCCTGTGATCCAGGATATTTTGTTTGCCGATCTTGGAACAAAAGGCGTCATAGTCAAAAACAAAAACCTGTTGATCCGTTTTATATGTTTCTTTCAATTGTCGATTCAGTGATGCTGTTGCTTCAAAAAAACCGAAAGCCTGTTTGTCTTCAAGGATACCGAGCGGAGAGTATTCTGGAACAGACAAGTTATGAAGCAAAATTTTTGCGGAAGACTGTTCTTTTATTTTTTCTATGAGGTATTCAATCTCGCCCTGATTTTCCGAAACCCATTCTTTTCTTGATGCATCAGACCTACGGTAGGCTTGAAAAAAATCGTCCCCCCAAAGGGTCATCGCATCAATAAAAAGAATAATCAGATTAGGGGATGATTGATAGAACGCGCTCTCAGGATTTAAAATTTCCTGGCTATATTGTTTGTATTCACCCACATAAATATGAGGGAAAACCCCTAAAGCACAACACTTTACATAGAGTGTCTCTTTAATGCCATTACTTGTGAAACTGGATAAAATGGCAATGCGGATCTCTTTGTCATAGGACGGCTCTTTTTCTTTGCACACTTTATTCAGACGCCGATAGAGCGTAAAATAATCGGAGATCCTCTTAGGCTCTTTTTGTGCAATTATTTCTTTCAATTTTTCCATTTTTCCTGACAACCTACCTGAGAACCTAATGGATACTGTTTAAATTTGAGTTAATCGATTGAAGAAAGAGATGAACATTTTGCAAAATATCTATTCACAGGAATCATGCCCTTGCTGACTTTCAGACAAGTGGACAATTTTTTTTTCATTCAGAAAGTTCATCACACATTGAACGCTTTCTGCCAAGGTCAAACCCTCGGTGTCTACAACTAATTCGGGGTTTTCCGGTACTTCATAAGGTGAAGTAATGCCAGTGAAGTTCTTGATTTCACCCGATCGGGCTCTCTGGTAAAGTCCTTTTGGATCCCGCTTTTCACAAACGGCCAATGAACACTTGCAATAAACCTCAATAAAATCCCCTTCTGGAAC
>CAZRYI010000419.1:0-1775 GCA_964604255.1 uncultured Nitrospirota bacterium | reverse complement strand
AATTGAATGAACAACGCTTGGCCGCCTACAAAAGGGCCTATCTTGATCCGCTTCAATCCCTGTCAGCAGAAGCGGGATATCAGGAAATTGAATTACTGGAACAAATTCACCATGTGACGGAACCGGAAATAAGAGCAGGACACGACCGCTTTGTCATGCGTTTCCCCTTTGATCCCCGCGCAAAAAACCTCTCAATGCGATTGGCTGAGCTGGCCTTTGAAGAAGGCGATTATCTCAAAAGCAGAAGTTACGCAAAAAAAGTATTCGGGCAAACTGAGTTGGCAGACACTCCTTTTCAAGGTCTTGCGCTTGAAGCGAACCGTCTCATCATCCAAGGCTACCTAAAAGAGAAGGCCTATACGGAAATCATTGTCTTTCTGGAGAAATTATTGGGTGAAGCTGCTGAAAGCACTCAGGGGGAAGGTCTCCAGGAATTCAAACCCGTTTTGGCTTTGTCTTATTTTCAACGGGGGGAGGCACAAAAAAACAGCGGCCAAAAATTAGCTGCTGCAGCATCCTACTGGAAGTCCTACGAATATGGCCCGGAGAATGAGACGGGGCCTTTAGCCCTTTTTGAAGCGGGCGTGCTTTGGGATACCGAACTTACACGACAAAAGGCCGAAGATGCCCTCCATCTTTTTTACAGCCGTTACGTTGGTTCCTCCCTTTATTATCCGGTTATGATGCGGCTCGGGGCGCTTTACCACGAAACGGGTCGTCCGAAAAAAGGCGCAGAAATATACGAAGAAGCAAGCCGACTCCCGATGAGCACTGCTTTGTCTCGTAAGGTATTAGACCATGCGATGGATCTTTATGAGGAAGCCGGATATTGGGAAAAAGTGTTTCTCCATGTAACAAAAAGAGCGAAACAGGTGGCGGGAGAACAAGGAAAGGCGGGGCCTTTGCTGGTTAAAGCAGCTGACATGCAATTCAAACTGGGCGAAAAAGCCCGTGGCAGGGCAATTCTGAGCGATCTCATCCAAGCGTCCCATCAAAATATCCCTGAGCAGGAAGGGGACGAAGAAGGGCCGGGGCCGGACTATCTGGCAAAAGCCCACTTTTTACTTGCGGAAAGCAAAATTGCTGATTTTGCAGCGATTAAACTGGTTGAGCCACTTGAAAAAAGCCTACAAAAAAAGACGCAACTATTTGACAATCTTTTAAATGATTATCGCCGTGCCATGAATCATCCTTCACCCGCAATTGTACTGAACGCCAACTTTCGGATTGGAGAGATTTGTGAGGAATTCAGCCTCTCCCTACTCAAGTCAGAGCGTCTTCCAGAGCTTACCCTGGAAGAATCACGGATGTACGACGACTTCTTAAAAAAAGAAGCCTTCGCTTATATCGAACTGGCAAAAGAGGCTTATATCGAAAACATTGAACTGGCGAAGTCGATGGACATCGTCAATAAATGGACCAAAAAAAGTTCAATACGACTGAAACGGATCTATCAACTCATTGCCTTCAATTTTTAGAAATCGGCTCCACTGATGAGAGGAACTTGCGTTGCTGTCCCGTATCACGATGATCCTACTTTTATTGAACAGCCCGCTTGCGACAATACCCGTCGCAGGTGCCGAGCAAGCTAAAGCGTCGGATCAGACTTTTTTATTGGGTGAGTTTGCCATCAGAGGAGACCAGGTTGAAGAACGCATTGCGATAAAAAAAAGGAGTGGCCCTGCATTCCCCGCCCTCTCCACGGCTCTGCGTTGGAAGGGCGATGAACGCATTGAACTGGATATTCCAAAAGAAATCCTGAAAAGTCTCACCCT
>CAZRYI010000418.1:0-1775 GCA_964604255.1 uncultured Nitrospirota bacterium | reverse complement strand
CCCACGCAAAAAAGCGGGAACCGTATTAAACAGGTTCCCGCTTTTTCAGGAAAAAATCTGACACATTCCGTCTTCGCTCAGGGTTTGAGCATGATTTTAGTGTGCAGCATGTCCAGTCGTGGGAAGGCGGCATTCATGAGAGGTTTTGCCTCTTTTTTGAATTCTGCATTGTTCATCAACTCAAAAAAATCGTCGCTTTGATCCCACTCAACAATCCCTGCCATGTGGGGGTTGTAGCTTGTGTTCCCCTTGGGCCCATTTGCAATACCGAGCATGGTTTTAAATACGGGTGCCGGACGACCATAGCGTTTTTTGATGGGGCCGGAGACTTTAAAATAGGCATTCATTTTGTCTTTTGCCTCCGGGCCTGTCGCCATCCAGGCGGCAAAAAATTCGTAGACTTTATCTTCCTTGAAAAGAATCGTCGTGTCTTTTGCCATTTCGTAATACCCGAATTTCAGAAAGCTCATCCCCGCGTCACGCACAGGTTTTATTTTCAAAAAACGGGGGTCTTTGGAAAAGGCCTCTTTTGCCGCAAGACCGGGCCATTCAAAAACAGCAATCATTTTCGGATTGATTTCGCCCCCGGCTTTTTTGATGACACGAAAGCTTGCTAACATTTTTCCATCGTATTCTTTGACAATGGGCATGACCTTTGGAAAGTAGTCTTTGTTAAGAGAGGCTTTTTTGTCTGCCTTGATTGAAAGATAGGCCACTTCGATCAGCTTCCCTTTTTTGAAAGTAATTTCTGCTGTTCGTGCAGCCTGTTTCCCCATGTCGGAGTCCCCGTGTTGCATCGTTTCCGCCATATTATTTTTTGTACATGCGGTAAGCAATAAGAGTGCTGCAATGAACCCGATGTTTTTAATGTTTTGTAATCCCTTCATTTGTGATTCTCCTTTTTTGAAATTGCGCCAATGGGCACACTTTGTTTTTAGCAGGAGAATTAAGTGCGGGGGCCTCTTTTGGTCTGAATCGTTGAAAGCGCTGGTTCAATCGTTTGTATCTTGAATTGAATCGGTATTGAGGTCGAAGTCGTTTCCTTCACAACTAAGCATCGTAAACCGACGCTTTAATCTCAAAATTCAACCCTTCAGCGATAAAGATAGAAACTGAAGGCAAATTGCAGGTAGATTGAAGACGCTTACGATTCAGGAGAACGCAGATGTTTTCAAAAAAAAAAATTAACACCTTCATGATTCCCTTCCTGGGCATCGGCATTCCGGTTTATTACAAAGCGAATAGTTTTCTTTTGGGAAACTTCAAGCTGGCAGACCTCACGATACTGGGGACTATTTTTGATTTTATTTTTGGTTTCGGCCTGGCGATCATTGCAGTGCTGGGCCATGACCGCGTTGTGGCAGCTTTACGCAAACGCTTTCCTGAAAAAGCCGATCATCTCAAACGCTTTTTTATCCAATTTATTTTTTCCACGGCCTCTTCAATTGCAGGTTTGAGCCTGTTCACTTATCTCTTTTTTGCCTATATTCTGCCCTTTGAATTCACACCGCCAAAAGACATTTATCTGGATGTTTTTATGATGGGATTATTCATACCGATCCTGGTCAACGGCGTAAAAGAAAGTCTTTATTATTATGGCGAATGGGAGAACGAGTTACTGAAAAAAGAGCAATTGCAGAAAGAAAATATTCGCGCGCAATATGAAATTTTAAAAAACCAAATCAACCCTCACTTTCTTTTTAATTGTTTCAATACCCTTTCCGAGTTGGCGCATGAAGATAAACACTTAACGATTCGATTTATTCATCAACTCT
>CAZRYI010000417.1:0-1781 GCA_964604255.1 uncultured Nitrospirota bacterium | reverse complement strand
TCTCTCCGGGAATGAGAATCGGAATACCGGGCGGATAGATCGTCACCATCTCTGAGCTGAGCTTTCCTTTAGATTTTTCCAAAATGCAATATGTTCTTTCTTTGAAAAATGCCTGCCGAGGGCTAAAAACCACACTCTTTCTACTTAGAGGTGGAAAATGTAGCTCAGGACTTAATCCCTTTTTACGACCATCCTTTTTAAATTCTTTCGAAATGGCCTGAAGCGCTTTGATCAGTTGATCCAAATCGTCCTGGCGATCCCCAATACTGACGATTACGAGAATGTGTATTGGATCGGCCATTTCAACCTGAATCTGATACTCCCTATTTAAGATCTTAGAAACTTCAAAACCAGAGAGGCCCAGGGCTTCTACAGAGATTGTCAATTTCGTAATATCTAGATCAAATGATATGTCTTTTGAATCTGTCTTTAATAGATCTGCTTTGCCAAAACAGGACAGATGAGGAATGGCATTGATCTGCTTGCGAGCCTTTTCTGCCAAATAAATTGTTTTATCCAGCAATTTTTCGCCCTCAGTCGCCATCTGCATTCTTGCCAGATCTAAAGATGCCATCAGGATGTAGGAGGGACTTGTTGTCTGCATTTGACGAAGCACTGAAGTCAGGGCATTAATCTTAACTCGGCAACCTTTGATGTGAAGCATGGAAGCCTGCGTCATGCCCCCAATAATTTTATGGGTGCTTTGCACTGCGCAGTCTGCACCGGCATCACTTGCAGCACAGGGTAGCTTCGGGTGGAAATGAAGGTGAGGCCCGTGAGCCTCATCAACCAATACCACCAGCCCTTTAAGATGGGCATAGGGAATAATGCGTTTTAAATCCGCCGTAATACCGTAATAATTCGGACTACTCAGGATGAGAATTTTTGCGGATGGATTCGCATCAATCGCCGCCTTTGTTGCTTTGAATGACACATTCAGCGTGATTTTAAGGTCGTGATGCACTTCGGGTAGAAAATAAAGAGGGCGCGCTCCCGCAAGAATCAGTCCGGTCACGATGGATTGATGTACATTCCGGGCGACTAAAACCAGTTGTTCGGGTTTGCAGAACGAAAGAATCATGGCATGATTGCCACCACTGGTGCCGTTTACAAGAAAAAACGACGCATCCACCGCATAAGCTTCGGCAGCAAGTTGCTGGGCTTCTTTAATCACACCTCTTGGTTGCTGAAGCGAATCGACTTCGTCGAGTGTCGTTAAATCAATCGAAAAAAGATTTGGGCCGACAAATTTCCTAAAACGGCTTGTAATACCTTTCCCGCTTTTATGACCGGGTGTGTGGAAGCTCAGCTTGCGAGATTCGGCAAGCAAAAGCATGGCATCAAAAAGAGGGGTGAGGCTTTGTGAGTCAGCAGACATAAAGAGGATGCTTGTCCTCTATGACACGGACTTCTTTGTCAATTTCTAAGCGCAGTTGTTTGGGAAGCAGAAACTGTCCCTTGTGTGTAAGTCCATCATAGGTCTGTAATTCCCCCTGAATACGTTCCGCAATTTTTTGATCGATTTCTTGAGTCTCCCAGCGCCTTGGATCATAGGTTTTGGAAGCTAGGGCAAAACCCCAAGGTAGACCGAAGGATGGAATAGCGACTTGATAGGGGGAGACGATGGGGAAAACTGACTTCAGGGTGCAGCAAACGGCAGTGAAATTTTCAAGGTAAGAACGCGTGGTTGTGCCTGCTTGAAGCGCAATCAGTCCATCTTTGTTTAAGCGCTCCAGGACAATCCGGTAAAACTCTACGGTATAGAGCAGATAGGCTGGCCC
>CAZRYI010000416.1:0-1798 GCA_964604255.1 uncultured Nitrospirota bacterium | reverse complement strand
TCTAAAATATCGCCTCACCCACCAACAACATGAGGCGATCAAACATGAAACCATTATTGGTATTTAATTTCAAGGAAAACTACGAACGGCATCTTGTGCATCTTCGTATGAAAGGGCTTCAAGCTAAAACAATCTCGGCCTATTCACGGGCCATTCGACGGATCGGAGCCTATTTCGATCATGAAATCCACGATCTCTCTGAAGCGCAGTTGCTGAATTATTTCTCTGATCTGCTGGAAACCCATTCATGGAGCTCGGTCAAACTTGATCTCCACGGTCTTAAATTTTTCTATGCCCATGTGCTTCATAAACCCTGGGTCAATGTGGGCCTGATCAAGCCGCCTAAAACACAGCGTTTACCCGATATTGTGACGATTGAAGAAGCGGGTCAGTTGTTTAAGGCCACGGAGCGCCTCAGTTACCGGGTTTTTTATTTTGTCCTCTACAGTTTGGGGCTGAGATTGAGTGAGGGCTTGAGACTCACGGTTTCCGATATCGATGGTCAGCGTCTGCGAGTGCATGTGCGTGACAGCAAGGGCAATAAAGATCGTCTGGTGCCGCTACCGGAAAATACTTTGGATCTGCTCAGACGCTTTTGGGCTGTCCATCGGCATCCGACTTTGCTCTTTCCCAATCGTCATGGCGGGTTGAAGTCGGCCCATTTGGCCACAAGTCCTCTGGACAAGGGCGGGGTGCAATCGACGCTTCGCAAGGTGACTCAGGCCTGTGGCATCAAAAAAAAATTACACCGCATAGTCTGCGTCACAGTTATGCAACCCATCTGATTGAGGCCGGGGTCGATCTGCTCGAAGTACAGAAAATCCTGGGCCATCACAGTATTTTAACCACGGCCAGATATACGCATCTCACCTCCCATACAAACGAGAATGCTAAGCAACGCATCAATACTTTGATGAGTGCTTTCTCCATTTCATGGGGGGAGGTCAGATGATCACGCTTGCATCCATTATTAAAACCTTTGCTTCTGAGTTTATGGCCCGTTATCAGGATGCAATTCTGCCCAGTCAGTTTAAAGCGCTGTCGGTCATGAAAGATTGTCGCAGTTCTCTAAGCCCTGTTTTGTTGGCAAAATGCGGTGAGTGTGAAAAACAGGTTTTTGTGCCGCATTCCTGTGGTCACCGCAATTGTCCCCACTGTCAGAGTCATGAGAGTCAGCAGTGGCTGGAACGTCAACTGAAGAGAGAGGTCCCGGCTGACTATTTCCTCATTACGTTTACTTTGCCGAAATCGCTTCGTCCTCTCGTCTGGCAACATCAAAGGCTGCTATACGGCATGATGATGGCTTGTTCCTGGGAAACGGTAAAAATCTTCGCGCAAAATGACAATGCCCTTCAGGGAAGGGCTGGGGCGATGACTGTTTTGCACACCCATTCACGAAGGCTCGATTTTCATCCACATGTGCATCTGGTGATGCCTGCCGGAGCGATTGATCAGAAAAAACGGCTCTGGCGGACAAAAGAGACAAAGGGGAAGAAACATTATCTCTTCAATCACAAAGCCTTGGCGAAAGTCTTTCGGGCGAAACTGCTTGCTGCGATCAAGAAGGCCGGGCTCAAGCGACCTGCTGCCATTGCCGGAACCTGGGTTGTCGATTGTAAATTCGCTGGCAATGGTCAAAAAGCCCTGATCTACCTCGGTCGCTATCTCTATAAAGGGGTGGTTCAGGAGAAAGATATTGTGGCTTGCCAAGATGGAACGGTCAGTTTTCGCTACCAGGAGAGCAAGAGTAAGAAGTCAAAGATCCGAACGCTGTCGGGGACAGCTTTTCTTCGCTTAA
>CAZRYI010000415.1:0-1800 GCA_964604255.1 uncultured Nitrospirota bacterium | reverse complement strand
TTCAGCCCGCTCAAAATCAGTCATGTCCTGTTTATATTGTTGAATCCATTTTGTATTTCGGCCGGCACCTTTGTGAGTCCCCTTATGAGTAACCTCTGACATGGAATCTTCGCCCATGCTGACAAGTGCCTGAGCCGCCCAACTTGGCAGTGGTAAGTCATTATCAGCACATAGAAGCAACGCATCCTGAAGCGAACCCAAACTGCCTGCTTCATAGTGTTTTTGACATTTGGCAATTCGCTTTTGAATACAAATTATATATTCTGAAACCATCACCCACCCCCAGCTAACAATTCAACTGCTGCGGCTTTGTGTTCAGGTGCAAGGTGGGCGTATCGAAGGGTCATTTTTAAGTCCCCATGCCCCAGCAGGTCACGCACAGTGTTCAAATCAACACCAGCCATCACCAAGTTACTGGCAAACGTGTGGCGAAGGTCGTGGAAACGAAACCCGATAATCCTGGCATCGTCCAAGGTGGTCGCCCATGATTTTTTTGTATTGTTCAGCGGTGCGCCATCTTTACCAGGAAAAACTAGCTCGCCTTCCGATATTTTCTGCCAATCCTTTAACACTTGGACGGCTTCGGCATTCATGGGTATGTGTCGTGTGCTTCCGCTTTTAGCTTTTTCGCCGACTACAGTGATAGTTTTAGTGTTGTAGTTGACGTTCTGCCATGTGAGGTGAAACAGCTCACCTCGGCGCATCCCTGTATTCATGGCCAGCAAAATAAGCGGCTTCATTAGTTTGGGTCTGCGCCCACCTTTTTCATTAAGCACTTTGCGGAGTCGCTTTTCTTCATCAGCCGATAAAAACCGCACTTTGCCACGGCTGTCGGTCTTGATTGGTTTGATGCTGGCCAACGGATGCGTTGATAATGTTTCCCATTCCACTGCCTTCGACAGTGCCGCCTTTAATGTGGTGATATCTCGATTGACCGTCGCAGGCCTGATTCCAGCCTTGAGCCGTTTTGATCGCCATTTTTCGACAATCCAAGCGTTCATTTCAGAAAGCTTTTTAGATAATAAATCGTCAAAGCAGGCCTTGAGTCTTTTCACTGTGGCTTCACCGTCTTTGCGGTTGGTTTCCACCCACGGGCCATAGTCGTTATCAATGAAGCTTTTGAGAGTGCACTTCTCTGCGCGTGAAATTGAAAGATCTTGCCCGGATGCTGCCTGGCCTAATATCGCTTTGGCTTCTTCCCTGGCTTGGGTCGGGGTGAACAGTTCAGCATTTCCAATAAGCTTCCGCTTGCCCCGCGCATACTGGCAGTAGTATTTCTTTCGACCCGCAGGTGATACTCGTAGCAAGAAGCCCGTTACCTTGGCATCCCTAATGTCATAAGGCGCGGCTTTCGGTTTGGCGGAGTTCACTGTTATTTGGGTGATTGTTTCTGGCATCGTCGTTCCTGAAGTGCAATTGAAGTGCACCACAAGACTACACCGGCAGACATTAACCGTCCAACAAAGACGCTAATATGAATAATTACATAGCGTTACGATACAAGTGATTGATTCGGAAAAGGTAAAATTCGCCTTCACACGGCAGGGGTTACTGGTTCAATCCCAGTATCGCCCACCATATATTTCATCGACAAATCAGGTTTCACAAGTGTGCTCATCGGATATCACCAGCAATAAGCATATGCTGTACACAGTCTTTCTTCATTGCTTCAATTTATCAGGGCAGTAAATCTAAACCTGGACCTGGCCGTCATTGAGGTCACTGTACCTCTTCCTTGATATTTCTTAATGCCAGAAGTAATGACGGAATATCGTCCTGGATAATGCTCCAGATGGTGTC
>CAZRYI010000414.1:0-1803 GCA_964604255.1 uncultured Nitrospirota bacterium | reverse complement strand
ATCAAAGCCCAGTCGTAAACACGTCAGCGTGTCCGGTGAATTGGGGGTAAGTCCAATAGGGAACCTTTTAGGCATTTTGTAGGGTCCGATAAGTAAGGATTATCGGAGGTTTGGTTCCTCGGTATAACGAAGGATAGAGAACTAGGGTTGATGGGCTAAGAAGGGCAGAAAAAGAAGTCTAATAGTCATTTCTGACTAGCTTCACGATACACTATATTTATTGAGAAAGAGCCTTACAAAAACCCCATTCAAAACCATGAGAAAGCCCCAACTTATTCCTTTATGGAACGAATGATTTTGGCCTTTACCCAATGAGCTATCAATCAAAATCCGGATCTGAACATTTTTTTTCATGTTTCTTCTTGATCTTCAATGGCCTTCATTTTCAATCGATAAACTAAGGCAGATTTTTCTATAGATTGAATTTGCCTGTCGGTTTCCGTTTTCCGTTTTTTTCCTTTTTTACCGCTTCGGGAGGCTGCTAATTCGGCGCTAATCCTACGTAGATTTTTTTTCATTTTTTCGGGGTGGCGGCCCAAAAAATCAATGTCTCGAACTTTGCGCATTAGATTTTCAGTAAGGAATGCTGAGTTGTAAACTTTCTTGCTGAGCACATCCAGAATAGATGCCCATCCCCTTAACTGAAGGTCTGCTATTAGCATTGAGCGGTAAACCGAAATTATGAGAGGTTCATTGATTTCATCTAATTTTGGCTCTAACAACTGCCGTTCCAATTTATCTGTTCCAAGGATTCTTGTTATCAAGCGCCCGACACAATTGACCAATTCAACGGCAATATATCTAGCAACTTTTTTGTCCTCAGTATTTTTTGGAAAATCCGCAAAGTAGGCCACACCGTTAATCACTACTTTGCGTTCCTTTGCGAGGATCGGAATATGCCAAATGGAATGTAAGGTAAAGCTTCCCCAGCCCTCAAAGATAATCTTCAGATGCTCCCTTTTTTCGGAGTCGTTGATCACCTCTAGATTACTCAAAATTCCTGAATAGAGCATAAGGCAAATGTTCCACTTTGCCCCGAGCCCTTTTACTATAAGCCTAGGTTTTTCTTGCCTACCTAACTCTTCAGCGCCCGGCAACTCGCCATCAAGAATTTCGTCTCTGACTTCGTCAGGTAGATTGGGGGCCTGCATTTGTTGCATGAACTTATCAAGGTCATCTTCTTCCTCTTTTTTCGATCCAAGCGGTGGAAGATTAATTTTTTCTATTACGCTGAGATCATCAGATTTTGCTCCAAACTTAGCAAGCTCGCTCTTGAGTTGATTTGACAAAACGGAAAAACGTTCACCTACTAATTCTATGAGGTCGATTGCATCCCGGTGAAGACCTGCATAATATTGGATTTCATCACTGAACGAGAGATACCTATCCTCATCTAATATCCAGTTTTTAAAAACTGGATCATAGTACATGGCGCGTGCTGAGAAATATTCAAAAAATGATCGATACCTGAATGACACTCGGTCATCGATGCGGGTCTTCAGTATTTTTGTTTGAAGGAAAATATCTAAGGCATCTGTTGCCTCTTGGGGGAGGCCTTTCTGGTCAATGTAACCCCGAATAACATCGATTGCTTCGGTGGTTTTCAGGACATCACATTGTCTTTTGGCCATCTCTTCTGCCAATTGGGCAAGAACTCGGACCTTGAGTTCATAGTCGAAGGCGCTACGACGTACGTCAGTTAGTTTTGCTTTTTCTAGTAAATGTTCAACGAACCGTTCAATAAGGGCTGCCTTATTAATAGGTTCGTACTTTTCTTGTTTCTCAAAAATATCTAGTAATATG
>CAZRYI010000413.1:0-1808 GCA_964604255.1 uncultured Nitrospirota bacterium | reverse complement strand
CATTTGAGAGCGACTATCTTCCCTATACTTGGGCGCATGTGATTTCTGCCTATCAAATTCTGCTCTTAACCGGCGTCGGCTTTTTTATGCTGCTCAAAATGCTTGACCCGGATAAAACGATCAGCGTTGATACTGACTGGTTTTATCGAAAAGCGATGCCCGGATTTAACTGGTTGATTCAAAAACCAGTGGTATGGTGGGAAACACGCGTCACCGAAGTCTATAAAACCCACCTCATCGCACCGGTGAAAAAGATGTCCCGTGTTGGATGGACGATTGATACCTGGGTTTTTGATGGCATCGTGAACCTGACTTCCTGGTCAACCCGGATTGAAAGTAAGATTCTTGAAATGTTTGACATGCATGTGATTGACGGTACTGTGAACAGTGCACCCTCAATCGTGGAAGGCAGTGCAAAGCGGCTTCGTAAAATTCAAACTGGATTTGTTCAAAACTATGTCTTAGCCATGATCGTTGGTATCGTGGTCTTAAGTATTATTGCACTGATTGTAATTTGACGGGTGTAGGGGCCCGGTGTGCCGGGACTGTCCCCTTACCTCAGGAGGCTTCATGGATTCAAATGTATATGGATTTCCGATCCTGTCTTTGCTCGCCTATCTTCCCTTAATTGGGGCGATTGCGATCCTCTTCTTAAAAAAAGAGGATACAAAGATGATCATGCAGTCGGCCTTTGGTGTCTCGATTGTGACAATGCTTGTCTCTTTCCTGCTCATCCCCGGTTTTGATTCAACAAAAGCGGACATGCAGTACACCGAAAAAATGGAATGGATTCCTAGTCTCGGTGTGACCTATCTTTTTGGCATAGACGGCATCAGTCTTTTACTCATTGTGCTCACCACCATCATCACCGCCATTGCCATTGTTAGTTCTTATACAGCGATCCAGGAGCGAATCAAGGAATATTATGTCTCAATTCTTTTTTTAGAAACCGGAATGCTGGGTGTTTTTATGGCTGGCGATTTCTTCCTCTTCTACATCTTCTGGGAAATCATGCTGGTGCCCATGTATTTCATGATCGGGATCTGGGGTGGCGGTCGGCGACTTTACTCGGCTATTAAGTTTTTCCTTTACACCCTTTTTGGCTCACTCTTTATGTTGCTCGGTATTTTGGCGCTCTACTTCCTCAATGCCGACCCGAGTTACGGCACGGGGCAATATACTTTCAGCATCGAAACTCTTCAGAACATCAATCTGCCCTTGCACCCTTATCAGTATTGGATATTCCTCTGCTTCTTCTTAGGATTTGCCATCAAGGTGCCGATGTTTCCCTTCCATACCTGGCTGCCCGATGCGCATACGGATGCGCCCACTGCGGGAAGTGTCATCCTGGCCGGTGTTTTGTTGAAGATGGGCACCTACGGTTTTGTTCGATTCTGTCTGCCCATCCTGCCTGAAGCGAGTGTCTATTTTGTGCCATTGATGATGGGTTTGTCTCTCGTCGGCATTGTCTATGGGGCCTTGGTTGCCTTGGCCCAAAAAGATGTGAAACGACTGGTCGCCTACTCTTCGGTTAGCCATTTGGGCTTTGTGATGCTGGGTATCTTCGCACTCAATACACATGGTTTGACTGGCGGAATTCTTCAGATGATCAATCATGGTATCTCAACCGGTGCACTCTTCCTCATTGTCGGCATGATTTACGAACGACGTCACACACGTCTCATTGCAGACTTTGGTGGGCTCTCAAGCCGGATGCCGATTTATTCAGCCTTTTTTGCGGTCTCAATGTTTTCGTCAATGGGACTGCCGGGTTTGAACGGTTTTGTCGGAGAGTTTTTAATCCTTGT
>CAZRYI010000412.1:0-1816 GCA_964604255.1 uncultured Nitrospirota bacterium | reverse complement strand
GCGAATAATTCTTCAGTGTCTTTTTGCAGGCAGAGTGTGGCTTTTGGATATTTAGTGCCCGAACGAAAACTCTCAACCAGCTGATATAAAAGAAAAAAAGTTTCATATCACAAATGAAGATTGATACAATCTCTCTCGTCGTCAGTGAAATTTCCGCAATAAGTGCACTTATTGCCCCCTTAGACCACAAAACTTCGAGGAAACTGCTTCATGCGTACGGTAAAGAACCCCCAATTTCATTTTGGCGAAGTCAACATTGCCGACATTGATCTCAGCGTTCGTTCTCGCGACGACATACCGGCGATCTTGAAAGGCTTACAATATATTTACACCACCGACGAAGCGCGAAAAAAGGTATTTACCGCATTAGAAAAAACGTTGCCTCCCTCTGTCGACACGAAGACAGGACGACCCGGCATGGAGCTCTGGACGATCTTTGTTTTAGCAACCCTAAAACTCGGTTTAAATTGTGACTTTGATCGACTGCAAGAACTGGCCAATCAGCACAAAACCGTACGGCAAATGTTAGGGCATTCAGGTTGGGAAGATGTCACGCTCTACAAACTACAAACCCTCATTGATAACATATCAAAACTCACACCGGCGATGTTAGCGGATATCAATCAAGTCATTGTTGAAGCGGGACACGAGGTGGTAAAAAAAAAGCCTGGCGACGCATTACAAACGCGATGTGATTCTTTTGTAGTTGAAACGGACGTGCACTATCCAACAGATATCAACTTACTTTGGGATGCGATGCGTAAAATAGTTGAATTAACCGGACGCGTAGCCGAGCAAGAAAAAATCAGTGATTGGCGTCAACACCGTTTTAACTTAAAACAATTCAAAAAATGCTACCGCAAGGCGCAAAAACTAAAACACTCTACCTCGAAAAACGAAGAGAAAAAAGCGGCCCGTAAAGAAGAAATTCATCAAGCCTATCGCGATTATTTATTGAAAGCCTCAGAGCTGGTCGCGAAAAGCCAGCAAACAATCAAGGCAATTGTTAATCCTAACAACTTACTTACTATTGAACAGATACATCACTATAGACAGCATGCCGAGCGCCAAATAGACCAAATTAATCGTCGCGTACTGAAGGGTGAAATAATTCCGCACGAAGAAAAAGTTTTTTCCATTTTTGAAGAACATACGGAGTGGGTCTCTAAGGGCAAAGCCGGTGTACCGGTTGAACTCGGCGTGCGTGTTTGCGTGTTGGAAGATCAACACCAATTCATTTTACATCATCGCGTCATGTGGCAAGAAACGGATGATATTGTTGCGATACCGATGATTGACGATGCGAAAAAACGATTCCCAAGGATCAATCAATGTAGCTTTGATAAAGGGTTTCATTCAAAAAATAACGTCACTGAATTAAACCAACGGCTGGATAACGTCATACTGCCAAAAAAAGGAAAACGTAACAAAACAGAACACGCTTGGGAAACATCAGACCTATTTGGCCAAGCTCGCCGTCAGCACTCTGCTGTTGAAGCTTGCATTAACAACTTAGAAATTCGCGGGCTGAATCGATGTTTATCGTACGGCCGAGCCGGATTTGAACGGCACGTGGCCCTCTCAATCGTAGCCACAAATGTGCATCGCATCGGATTGCTTTTACAACGTGAAGCACTGGCTCGATTAAAACGAGAGGCACATCGAAAAAAAGCGGCCTGACGAATATTTCAGGTAAGCTTTGATGTGATAGATGCTGTTTGGCAGGGTTGCCTATGCTTGACGCAGCGTAAAATAACGTGAAAATTCTATTTTTTATTTTCTGACCGCTAAATGACAGTCTAGGCAGATATTTCAA
>CAZRYI010000411.1:0-1826 GCA_964604255.1 uncultured Nitrospirota bacterium | reverse complement strand
GAACAAAAAGACTAGCAATATTGGATGATTATTTGTTTCCATCTCCCTAGGTGGCTGTCCAAGAAGCGCCTAATTATTGGTATAATACCGCATACCCTATCAACCCGGCTGAATATTAATGTCTGTTCCTTTTAAACCCACCTCAGATAAGTTAGATGAGGCAAAAAAATTTTCTGGCAATCTTTTCGACTTACTGCCGACAACCCATGACTGTTTTGTGTTTAAAGATTTATTTGAAGAACTTGATACAACCGACATCGAAGCTAAATATAGCCCTAAAGGACAGCATGCCTATCATCCCAAACAAATTGTTGGGATACTGATTTATGGCTACACCCATAACGTGTTTAGTTCCCGTCAGCTTGAACAGCGTTGTAACGAAGATCTTTCCTTTATGTACATCGCCGGGATGAATTGCCCAAACTTTCGAACCTTAAGCAATTTTCGAAAGGATAATCCAGAGTTTTTTGAAGAATGCTTCAAACAAACCGTCCAGCTTGCTATCCAGATGGGAATGGCTTCATTAGGCCATGTTTCTCTTGATGGCTCAAAATTCAAGGCTGATAGCTCTAAACACAAAGCAATGAGCTACAAATATTTGCGAGAAAATGATCAGACCCTTTGTGAAGAAATAGATGAACTGATTAAACAGGGAAATGCCTGTGATACCGAAGAAAATACGGACTATAAAGATAAATCAAGCTATGAATTACCTAAAGAGCTGGAATTCAAACAACAGCGATTAGATACAATCAAGAAAGCAAAGGAAGCGTTAGAAGCCCGGGAAGAATCCCTTAACCCGGGTCAACCCATTGATGATAAAAAGCAAATAAGTTTTGCGGATCATGATGCGCGAATAATGGGAAAAAAAGGAAATTTTGACTATAACTACAACCCTCAAATTAGCGTTGATAGTGACTATCAAATTATTATAGGTCAGCATGTTAGCCAAAATGCCAATGATAAACAGGAGGTCGAAGCCGCGCTAGAAAGTATCAAGGAAAATACAGGTCAGCTTCCTGAAAAGATGTCATTGGATAATGGTTATGAATCGGGTAAAAATCTGGAAGCATTGGGAAAAAGTGATGTTGAGGCTTATGTTGCAACGGGTCGGGGAGAGAAGACCCCGAATGAATCATTAGAAGAAACAGAGCGCGCATTAGTGAAAGCCGATTTTCGTTACGATAAAGATGAGGATTGTTTTCACTGTCCTGGCGGGCAGAAACTGGCGCTGAAAAGCAAAGATAAAGAGGACAAATGTGTTTATCAGGGGGATGAAAATATCTGTACCAAATGCCCCTTTTTTTCGCGTTGCTGCAAATCAAAAAAAGGAGCCGCACGGACGATTACGACAGATAAGTATGAAGATTTACGGCAGGATATGAGAGACCGAATGAAGACAGAGGAAGCAAAGGAAATTTATAAACGCCGTAAAGTGATTGTTGAACCTGTCTTTGGTCACATAAAAAACGGGGGATTTCGTGGGTTTGGTTTGCGTGGTTTAGATAAAGTGAAAGGAGAATTTGCCCTGGTCTGTGCGGGTCACAATATGAAAAAAATGGTAAGAGCAATCATGATGGGATCAGTGTGTCCAGCGTTTGCCTAAAGGGACATTTTAGGGGTATTTCGGGCTAAAAAGAGTAAAAAAACCTAAAAACACATCATTGAGAATGAAAAATATCGCGATTTGGGAGGAATTTGGTATGATTTATTTTAAAAATTTTGAGTTCAAAAAAAAGAGGGAAACTTTGATGTGTTTTTGGACAGCCACCTAGCTGAATTCCTAAAGTTATCTGACAAACTTTTTCGTGATTAAAGACCTGCCG
>CAZRYI010000410.1:0-1828 GCA_964604255.1 uncultured Nitrospirota bacterium | reverse complement strand
TGTTTCTTGTGCCCGATATTCTGGCAAACGCGGGTGGTGTCACCGTCTCTTATTTTGAATGGGTGCAAGGCTTACAGAGTTTTTTCTGGACAGAAGAGGAAGTGAACAGTCGCTTGCAGAAAATTATTAAAAATGCCTTTCAAAATGTGCTAGCACTTTCCCTCTCCGAGCAGGTTGATATGCGATTAGCCGCCATGATGCTGTCAATCCAGAAAATCGCAGACGCAAAAAAAGCCCGAGGGCTTTTTCCTTAAGGAAGTCCTGATTAAACACCGGCATCACACAAGATCAAAACATCAATTTCTTTGACACGCTTCGTCTGAATGTCATTCTCGATTATTCCGCTTCCAGCCGATTTTGCAGTAGTCGTTTTAAACGCGAAACATCCATCTCAATATAGAGTGTTTTTTCCTGAGAGCAGATCACCGCGCCAGGTTTTGCCTTTTTGGGTTTTCTGAGATATTTTTTGTAGGTGTAGAGTACCTCCCCTTTCCCCGCCTTTTTATATCGACTGAAGTGCAGCGCCAGTGTTGCCGCATCCAGCAAAGTTTGATAGGGAATTTCTTTTCGTCGTTCCATGCGAACAATGAGGTGAGATCCGGGCACACCTCGTGCGTGAAACCAAAGATCGTTACCGCGTGCCATTCTGAAACTCAAGTGGTCATTTTCGAGGGCATTTCTGCCAACCATCAAACGCATTTGATCAAAAGAAAGGTAAACCGCAGGTTTATGAGTACTCTCTCCTTTTTTGTTTGGCTTGTTTTTTTCTGCTTTTTTCTGAACAAGGAAAGAAGTCTCGGGATCAACAACGCCCGTTTCTAAAAATTGTGTCTTTTGCGATGCCAATTGCGCAAGGCGGGTGGATGTTTCATCCAGCACCTCTTTTAGGGCGACTTTTGCCGATTCCCCTTTTTTCCAGCGTTTAAAAAGGCGGGCCATATTCTGTGCTGGTGATAGCGCTCTATCGAGTGAAATCACTTGCTTTTGATCAGGATGATCCGGGGCCAGCAGGTCAGACACTTCAAAGTGACTCATCCCTTGTTTAATTTCATGCAGATGAGCCTTTAGCAACTCCCCCTGTTGTCGATAGATCTGCGATTTTTCTGCTTCACTGAGCGCATGAGACAATTGTTTTAATCGCTTTTGACATTTTTTGATTTCCTGATCCATTCGGGAAAGCAGGGCTTTTTCCCGCAAAACCTGCTCGGCTTCTGCTTCCAGCACATCATAATGTTTTGCCACCGAAGCACTGAAAGGATGATGTTCATCACCAAGGTCAGGAATTTCTGTTTCAGTGAAGGACGTTGTGTGATGAGGTGCAGGTGGTTTGTAGGTCATTCCCTGTGCAATCTGACGCCCGCGGGATCGAAAGAGGGCATCAATGACTTTGTTTTCGGCATCCAAGAGAAAAAAATTGGAAGCCGGGCCACATAGCTCAGCAACAAAAGTACGCCCACCGGAATCGCCTTCAGAAGTCCATGCGGTTTTCAGCATGACAATGCGATCTCCCGGAATCTGTTGCAGTGAAAACAGCCTTTTGTGACGAAGATGGGCGCGCAATAATTGGCAAAAACGGGGCGGGGTTTTGGGTTTTTGATACTTTATTGTCGCGAGGTGAAGGCGAGAATGCGCAGCGTTTGCCGAAAAAAAGAGTTTACGTCTCAGGCCGCCCTGAACAATCTCAAAAAGAATGCTACCGGCTTGCACCTGATCAATACTTTGAATATTACCGTCAATGAGATCGACCTTGATCTCATTGACGATCTGTCCAATTTGCCGACTACTTAAACCCACTGACCTTTGTCCTCGGCAAATCAAAAGTAAAAAC
>CAZRYI010000409.1:0-1829 GCA_964604255.1 uncultured Nitrospirota bacterium | reverse complement strand
CCGACCGCAAGCGGCCCCTTCAACGACACCTTCGACATCCCTTCGAATGACCCGGATGAAGATTCAGTGACATTCAGTGTGGATGGAACAGGTGTGAGCGGAAATGCCGCACCAACAGCACCCGAGTTGGTTTTTCCAGCCGAAGGGGAAACCGTGACCGGACCGAATGTTGAATTTGGATGGAACCGATCCACTGATTCGGATGGTGATACCCTGAGCTACACACTCATCGCCTGCGAAGATGCGGCCTTCACAAACGGCTGTATCACAGAAACCAATATCGCTGCCCTAAAAAACAAAGGTGTCGATTATGCCGGACTCGGCCTGGGTTTTGGTCTGGTCTTTGGTCTTGTGTTTGTCGGTCGCACAAAAGGCCGGAGAAAGATGGGGATGTTCATGGCCGTTCTGGTGATTTCCGGTACGCTTCTAGGCGGTTGTGCCGATAGCGGTGGCGATGCTGGAACTCCAGCTGAACCGCCTACAGCTCACATTACACAAACCCTTACTGGACTGGAGTCAGGCGATACCTACCATTGGAAAGTGACGGCAGATGATAGCAATGGTGGCGTAACTGATAGCTTAAGCCGTAGCTTTAACGTGCAATAAAAAGTCTGAAGGCCACACTTTAAGGCCGAAACAAAAAAGGGGAGGTGCCTTAGCATCTCCCCTTTTTTTATAACCAGGATCACTTCCAGTTACAAATTTTTGGCCATCCTATTCTTCTTCGAAATGATAGTTTTTATGAGCATCTCAGGCGGCACAATTCCCTCACCGGAAGTGACTGGGATATCTGTTTTTGAATGGATTGGAGTACAGGTCTTTAGATATTTTGTGCGTTGAGGTAGCGGGCGGCTTTTTCTAGGATGGAGCGTTCGCTGCTGTGGGTTAGCATTTCCATCCCTTTTTGGATGGGCACCCAGCGGGCTTCATCCACTTCGTCGTCGTGATCTTCGACTTTTCCTTTGAGGTACTTTAGGAGATAAAAATGTACCGTTTTAAAAATTTTGGTCTCTTCTTGTCTGGAATAAAACCAGTATTGAATGCGACCGATTTTTTCTAAAATCTTCCCCGTTGTGCCTGTTTCTTCTCGAATTTCTCTCAGAGCTGTTTCACGCAGGTTCTCTCCTTCTTCAATAGAGCCCTTTGGCAGGCACCAGACCAATCGTCCCTTCATATTATGATGGGAGATCAAAATAACCTGGGTTTGACCTTCGTTGATTTCATAAACAACCCCTCCTGAAGAGGTATGTTTTTTTGTTTTCATGCTTTTTATCCTGTTGAAATAGTGCTCAAAATTTTAGCACTATTTCCCGAGAATAGACAGACTTTTTTGTTTGGCGGACGCTGAACCGAGTCTAGATAGGGGGGATTTCTGGTGAAATGAGTATCAGTAGGGGAGGGACTAGATTCTCGAAAGTTTGTTTCTTAGGAAAAAATCGACGAGCACGAGTGCCATCATTGCTTCTGCAATGGGGACAGCTCGGATGCCGACGCAGGGGTCGTGCCGACCTTTTGTGGCGATTGTGGTGGCTTGTTCGTGGATGTCGATTGTGTCCTGCTCAATTGCAATGGAAGAGGTGGGTTTTAAGGCGAGACGCACCCGTACTTCATCGCCATTTGAAATGCCACCCAGGATGCCTCCGGCATGATTTGAGCGAAATCCCTCCGGTGTGATGGCATCACAGTTTTGACTCCCTCGCAAATCAACCACTTCGAAACCATCTCCGATTTCGACCCCTTTGACAGCGTTGATGGACATCATCGCCCCCGCTAAAGCTGCATCCAGTTTTTCAAATACGGGTTCGCCCAAACCCGCAGGAACACCTTTT
>CAZRYI010000408.1:0-1830 GCA_964604255.1 uncultured Nitrospirota bacterium | reverse complement strand
ATGGTTTGCTCGTGCATGTCGCTGTTGAAGATTTGCGTCTGCCCGGGACCAGTGGCTTTTGCGCGATACATGGCGGTATCGGCGTCACGCAAAAGATCTGCCGGACTCTCGAAGTGAGCGGAACTTAAGACAATGCCGATGCTGCTGGTCATGAAAATTTCCTGGCCCTGCAAACTGAAAGGTTGTGTCAGTTCCTCTTGGATACGCTGTGTGAGGCGTGAGGCATCGGCCATACTGACCAACTCGTCTAAGAGGATGGCGAACTCATCTCCGCTGATGTGGGCAACCGTATCCTGGCTGCGCAGGGCATTTTCAAGGCGACGTGCCACTGCGATGAGTAATTCATCTCCAAAGGCGTGGCCGAGGCTGTCGTTGACGATTTTAAAACGATCGAGATCAAGATAGAGCACGGCAAAAAGATATTCTTCCCGTCGTCTCGCGCGGCTGATCGCACGTCCCAGGCGCTCCAGCAACAAGGCTCGGTTGGGCAGGGCGGTGAGTTTATCATGCAAAGAGTGATGTAATAGTTGTTCCTCGGCAAGCCTTCGCGCGGTAATGTCGGTCTGAGAGCCTGCCATGCGATGGCTTTTTCCCGATGGGTCTCGCACCGCCAAACCCCGGCTGAGCATCCATCGATACGTCCCATCACTGTGCCGCATCCGATGTTCCTGCTCGAATTGGGGAATGGCACCTTCAATGTGTCCTTTAATCGCCCTGACAACCCGTTCTCGTTCCTGGGGGTGGATTCGGTTAAACCATTCGTCCGGGTCTTCCCCGACCTCATCTTCCTGATAGCCGAGCATTGTTTTCCAACGGGGAGAAAAATAAAGGGTGTTTTTAACCAAATCCCAATCCCACAGACCGTCGTTAGCACCGCGCATGGCAAGGGCGTATCGCTCGCGGCTTTCGCGAAGCGCGATTTCGCTTCGTTTTCGCTCATTGATTTCTTCCTGCAAGGCCTCTGTTCGTTCCGCAACACGTTTTTCTAATTCGTCGTGGGCCGCTTGTATCGTCAAATCTCTTTTTTGAATTTGTGCCAGCATTTCATTGAATCGGGTGACCAGCAGGCCCAATTCGTCATGGTTATCGGCATCGGCACGGATGGCATAATTTTTTTCGGAGGAGACAATGCTTGCGATTTCCGCCAAATGTGAAATGGGTCGCGAAATGATTTCTTGTAATTTTGAAGAGAAAAAAAAGGCGATGAGTAGTGAGACCAGAACCACCAGTAAGCCGATGGAGGCATATTGCCCCAGGCGTGTATACATTGCCTGCAAGTCTGATTGGAGAATAATTATTCCGATTGCTGTTCCTTCAAACATGATCTGCTGGGGTAGGGTCAAATGAGAAAGAGAAAAAACATGCTGGTTGTTTATCGGTCTTTCTGCACAAGTTCCAAGATTTTGACGAAGATATTGCGCAAAGATCTCACCAGTATTGTCATAGATACAGGTGGAGACGATGTGAGGTTTTGCTTTGAGTACTGCCAGATTTTTTTTTGCAACTGCCGAGTTATTTGCGCCGAGGGCCTCGGCGCTGTTGTTTCCAATAATACTTGCCAGGGTTGAAAGTTCCTGAACCATGCCCTTGCGAAAGGTCAGCAATTCGTAGGAAAGAAAGGCTGCGCTTGCAAGCAGGAGGGTCATCGTGCTGGTCGCCATGATCATGGTGACCAGCTTTTGTTTTATCGGACGATCTCGAAATCGTTTCATAGAAAAATCGCCTTGTTTCCGGCAATACACTTTAAGCCACAAGACAATTAAAGAATCGCCCAATTAAGAAGGTAGCGGTATTGTTCCTTAAAGACTACCATCTTTTTTGTGGCTGTCA
>CAZRYI010000407.1:0-1832 GCA_964604255.1 uncultured Nitrospirota bacterium | reverse complement strand
CTGAAGGTCATCTCCGGCGGTTTTGAATAGAGAATGGAAAATTGATGCTTGAAGAATACGATCTGATTATTTTAGGGGGCGGTCCGGGAGGTTATGTTGCTGCAATTCGCGGCGCGCAGCTCGGAATGAAAGTGGCTGTGGTGGAAAAAGAGGCCATTGGTGGGACCTGTTTGCATCATGGCTGTATTCCCTCAAAGGCCATCATCCGCAGTGCTGAAGTCCTTTCTTTGATTCAAAATGCGGCGTCCTTCGGGATTAAGGTTGGCGATATTCAGCCGGACTTTGGTGCAGCGATTGACCGGAGCCAAAAAGTGTTGGGACAGCTTCATCGGGGGGTGCTGCATCTGATGAAAAAGGCACAAATTTCAATCATCTCAGGGTTTGGAAAGTGTGTTGCTGTCGATCAAATTGAAGTCACCGGCTCGGAAGGGACCAGGGTGATCCGGGGAAAGTCCATCATTATCGCGACGGGGAGTCGGGTTCAAAGTCTGCCGAATTTACCGATTGATGGTTCACGCATCATCACCAGTGACGATGCCCTGCTCAAAAAAGAACTACCCGCATCCATTGTCATTGTCGGGGGTGGTGCCATCGGTGTGGAGTTCGCCTATATTTATTCGGTTTACGGGGTCAAGGTGACGATTGTTGAATTGGCGCCCTGCCTGTTGCCGATGGAAGATATTGAAGTCTCGACCCTGCTTGCGCGTTCGTTTAAAAAGCGAAAAATCAAAGTACTGACCGGACACGGCCTCAGCTCATTTGTAGATCGAGAAGGCACTTTCGATATTGAATTGAAAGACTCAAATGGCGAGACGAAATCGATCTCTGCTGAAGTCATCCTTGTTGCTGTTGGACGTGCGCCGAATATCTCGGGAATTGGCCTCGAAACTTTGGGCATTGCCTGTGATGATAAAACGAAGGCCATCAAAGTAGATGAACGGATGCAGACCAATCAAAACAATATTTATGCAATCGGGGATGTGACCAACCGCCCAGCCTTGGCCCATGGCGCAATGGCACAAGGGGTGTATGTGGTTGAGTCTTTGGCAGGTATTAAACGGCCTCCGATTAAAATGGATGCTGTGCCGAACGCAGTATATTGCCATCCGCAAGTGGCCTCCCTGGGTCTGACAGAGCAGAAAGCTGTGGCGGCGGGCTATCAGGTGAAAAGTGCAAAATTTCCATTAAGTGCCAACGGCAAGGCCATCGCCCTTGGAGAAACGGAAGGTTTTGTCAAGATTGTGACCGACGAAAAAAATGGAGAGATCCTGGGGGCACATCTGATTGGCGCGGAAGCCACCGAATTGATCGGCGAATTTGTGCTGGCAAAGACACTCGAAGCCACTGCCGCTGAATTAAAACAAACGATTCATCCTCATCCCACCTTGTCCGAAGCAGTCATGGAAGCAGGCGGCGCAATTTTTGGTGAAGCCATTCATTCTGCGTGATCCAACATTGATTCTCTGCGCTGGAAAACTAAAACCATACGGATTCATAGCGTTGCATTTTGCAATGGGCTGACATAAGATCACTGTGTCTTTAGAAGGCTTATTCATTTGGAGGAATCATAAATGGCCACTGCGATAAGAATCTCAGAAGAATTGATGAATGAGGCGAGAAAGTATAGCCGAATCGACCATAGATCATTGACGGGACAAGTTGAACATTGGGCACGGATTGGCAAATGTGTCGAAGAAAATCCAGACTTGAGTTATCACTTGATCAAAGACTTGTTGCTCGGAATTGAGGAATTAGATCAAGGGGAAAAAACTGAATATCAGTTTGGGTGATTGTGATGAAAATTTATCAATCAGGTCTTTTTAGAAGAAAGT
>CAZRYI010000406.1:0-1861 GCA_964604255.1 uncultured Nitrospirota bacterium | reverse complement strand
AAAGCCCCATGCTCATGCCTTGCAAACTCGGCAACAAACGCAGTTGAAAAACAAAACCTTCGGGTAAAAAATCTGCAAGCAGGCCTGCCAGGGCAAAATAAATACCGATGCCCAGTGCAACACCGAACAAGGAACCGATGCTTCCCAGGACGAGCGCGAGCATCAGGTAAATGAGCAGGATCGTCCATGATGTACTACCGAGCGATTTTAAAATGGCGATGGTTTCAACACGCTCACTCAGAAATGCGTGGACATTCCCCGCAACGCCGATTCCGCCGACAATCAAAGTCACAAGGCCGACCAGACCGAGGTAGATGGTGAAGTTTTCCAGAAAACGGGCCAAACGGGGACGCACTTCTCGATAGGTTTTGATACCCGCACTGTCTGCGACCAGAGCCGTTTCCAGGTAGGATTTCAGGCCATCCGCATCCCAGCTTGATGTGCCTTTCAGTAGCAGTTTACGTTTTACGCGACTGCCGAGATGCACCAGGTTTGCCCGTTTCAGGCCTTCCTGAGAAAGCAGCACACGCGGCCCAAGACTAAATGGCCCCGCGACACGATCCGGTTCTCGTTTAATGACAGCTCGAATGACAAAAGTCGCATCCCCGATAGAAATATCATCCCCAACGGCAAGCCCCAAGTGAATCAGCAGACCTTCTTGAACCAGGACGGATGTGGGATCACGGAAAGGTTGATCTAAGTCAGGCTCTGTTGCCAGGCGGCCATAAAAGGGATAATCGGCTTCAACGGCCTTTAATTCGACCAGACGGGTTGCGCCGTTTTCTGTATTTGCCGCCATGCCTGCCAGTTCCGTCAGATGAATGAAGGCCACACCTTCCTCTTTCAATTGCGCAAGGACAGTGCCTCCCGCTTCCGACAAAGGGCCATTCAAACGGACTTCGATATCTGCGGCCAGCAGGTTTTTGGTTTCCTGGGAGGTCATCGCCTCAAAGTTGGCCCCGATGTTCCCGACACCAACAATGGAAGCAACCCCCACAGCAATTGAGGCAAGAAAAAACAGGAAGCGCCTTGATGCGCCCCGCATTTCCCGCCAAACCATTTTTAAGATAAATTTCAGCATTGTGAGTTTGTGAAAATTGCCCCCTCCCTAGCCCTCCCCCGCTTCGCAGGGGAGGGGATTTGAGACTTCCCCCCTGTTTTAACTGGGGGGATTGAGGGGGGGCGCATTGGAGACTGTATCTTCTACAATTTTTCCGTCATGCAGGGTGATTGTGCGATCAGCCAGTTTCGCAAGAGCAGCATCATGTGTGACTAAAACAAGGGTCGTGCCCTGTTTTTGATGCAGACCCAACAGAAGATCCACGATGCGTGTGCCGTTTTTTGAATCGAGATTGCCGGTAGGTTCATCCGCCAGAAGCAAGGCAGGCTGGCTCGCATAGGCGCGTGCGACGGCAACACGTTGTTGTTCTCCCCCTGAAAGTTGCACGGGGTAGTGTGTTTTCCGCTCCGAAAGACCGACCGCATCCAAAAACCCTGTGGCCTGCGCCACGGCGTCGGGATCGCCGCGAAGCTCTAAGGGCACCTGAACATTTTCCAGAGCGCTCAAAGTCGGAATAAGATGGAAGGATTGAAAAATCATCCCGATTTTTTCCCTGCGTAATCTGGCAAGCTGATCTTCTGAGAGATCGGCAAGAGAAGTTCCGTCAATCGCAACTGAACCCTCCGTAGGACGATCAAGCCCTGCAATCAAGGCCAGCAGCGTCGATTTCCCGCTGCCCGAAGGCCCGACAATGGCGACAAATTGTTTATCGGGGACCGAAAGATCAATTTTGTCGAGAATGGTCAAACGTCGCCCCGCACTGGAAAGCTGCATCGTAAGCTGAGATATTTCAATCATATT
>CAZRYI010000405.1:0-1869 GCA_964604255.1 uncultured Nitrospirota bacterium | reverse complement strand
CCTTCCATAAAATGGCGGCCTATGAAACGAGTCGCATCTGAAGCACTTTTTAAAGAAGCAGGTTTGAGAATTCCCGGTGGCGTGAATTCGCCTGTTCGGGCTTTTAACGCCGTGGGGGGACATCCTCTCTTCTTAAAAAAAGCAAAGGGCAGCAAGGTCACCGACGTTGACGGTAATTGCTTTATTGATTACGTGCTCTCATGGGGACCGATGATCATGGGTCATGCCCATGCAAAAGTCATTGACGCGATTCAGAAAACGGCAGCTTTCGGTACCAGCTTTGGTGCACCGACATCCCTGGAAATTACACTTGCAGAGTTAGTTCAGAAAAAATTCCCCCTGATGGAACGTCTCCGTTTTGTCAATTCCGGTACGGAGGCGACAATGAGCGCCATCCGGCTGGCCCGAGGAACGACAAAACGAGACAAAATCATTAAATTTGAAGGCTGTTACCACGGACACGCCGATTCACTCTTAGTAAAAGCGGGTTCCGGCGCAATGACCCTTGGGGTTCCCGATTCGGCTGGCATTCCGCCTGATTTAGCGCGCGATACGATTACCTTGCCTTTTAATGATTTAGCTGCCGTTCAAAAAACACTCGAAGCCCTTGGCAATGAAGTTGCCTGCATTATCGTTGAACCCATTCCGGGCAACATGGGGACGATCATTCCAAAAGAGGGTTATCTCGCTGGTCTTCGAGAATTGACGAAGCCTTTTGGTGTGCTGCTGATTTTTGACGAAGTCATGAGCGGCTTCAGAGCGGCTCCGGGGGGCGCACAAGAGCTTTACGGCATCCGTCCTGATTTGACCTGTCTTGGAAAAATCATCGGTGGCGGTCTACCTGTTGGTGCCTTTGGTGGTAAAAAAGAAATCATGGACAACATCGCCCCACTTGGCCCTGTTTATCAGGCGGGTACGCTGTCCGGTAATCCGCTCGCAATGGCAGCGGGCATTGAAACCTTGAAACTGCTGGACACACCTGGCCTCTATCAAAAATTAGAAACAAAAGCTGCAACCCTGGAAGCAGGGATGCGTGATGCGGCAAAGCGGGCTGGCGTTCCGGTTCAGATCAACCGGGTCGGATCCCAGATGACCCTCTTTTTCAATCAGGCGCAGGTGAAAGATTATGCTTCTGCTGCTAAATCAAGCCGAAAGCGTTTTGCGAAATTTTATCAGGCGCTCTTAGAACTGGGCATTTATTTCGCCCCCTCCCCATTTGAGGCCCTCTTCCTTTCGACTGCCCACAGCCCTCGCGACATTGATACCACCATCGCCGCTGTTTACGAGGCGTTAAAGAAGCTCTAGATGCCTCGGCCTCAAGAAAAACAGCACAACAAACAGCTTTTAGATCGCGAACAATTTTTAAAAAAGAGCAATGCCCTCCTTCAAAGAGTCGAACGCATCAGCTTAATGATTTTGGCAAGCGGCAGCCTGCTGCTGCTGGTCGTCTCCAAGCCATTTAGTCTTTCTCTCTTCATCGGTGGTTGCATGGGTATTACCCATTTTCGCAGTCTGCATCGTATGTTTCAGAAGCGCATCCTTTATCCGAAGTCCAAAGCAAAAAGCCAATTTTTATACGGCCTCAGTCTTTTTTTGATCATCGGTATCTTTTTCTGGGCCATTGATCAGACAATGATCAGTACACCGGTTCTGATTGCCGGATTTTTTTTAATGACCAGTGCGGTGCTGCTCGAATCAAAACTAAGCGCACGAAAAAAAGTCAGAGACTGAAATCATTTCCTTTCTTGACATGCCAGAGGGCCGATGATATTCTCCGAAAAATCGTTTTGATGGGGCTGTAGCTCAGCTGGGAGAGCACAAGGCTGGCAGTCTTGGGGTCAGGGGTTCGATCCCCCTCAGCTCCACCAA
>CAZRYI010000404.1:0-1897 GCA_964604255.1 uncultured Nitrospirota bacterium | reverse complement strand
CTGACGGCCTAATTTGTAATTATACTCTGGGTCGGGGTCAAGTTTTCCAAATAATTCAATGATTTCGAGTTGTTTATGTCGATTAATAAAATCACGTAATGCCGTATTCACTGTGTCTTTTTTTGTTTTAAATCCCCCCAACTTCAGAGCCTGCTCAATGAGTGTATTGTCAATTGCAAGATTTGTTGCCATGTCACCTTCCTCCTTTCACACATCTTAACACACAATGACATGTGTAAGAAGGCGCAATAAGTTCTCTTACGCTTTCTGCCGCCGCCAAAGGGTTTCGCTTTCATTTTGTGCTTGAGCAATCCAGCGGGAGAGCACAAAAAAGGCATCACTGAGTCGATTGAGGTAACGCAGCACTTCTTCCGGCACCGCTTCATCCCGATTCAAGCTCACACAAAGTCGCTCCGCCCTTCGGCAAACCGTTCTGGCTTGATGCAAAAAAGCCGCAACCTTGCCACCGCCCGGCAGAATGAACTCTTTGAGTGGTTTTAGAGATTTTTGGCAGTCATCCATCAGCGTTTCGAGGGCGTCGATTTCAGTGCTCAAAAGCGCTTTCATCTCAAGCGATTCTTTTCCAGGAGGTGAAGCAAGAATACCGCCGATATCAAAAAGTCGATCTTGAATGCCGTGTAATGCTTCATCCAATTGATCTCGCTCTGCAAGGCAAGTGTTTAGGTCTTGGGTAAAGGCTCGCGCCAAACCGACGATTGAATTTAGTTCATCGACCGTACCGTAACACTCGAGACGAAGATGATCTTTGGCAATTTTTTGGCCTCCCGCCAAGCGGGTTGTGCCTTTGTCTCCGGTGCGGGTGTAGACTTTTGTGATTCGCATGGGTTTGTCTCCGGTTTTAGGTGCTGGGTTTTATATTTGTATTTGAGAGTTTTGGCTCGGAAACGGCTCTTGTTAAGACCTTTGAACAGAAATTGTTCAAACTGTCTCCCGATTGAATGGCGCGGATCGAAAGCATCTTATGCAGTTCTTTTCCCGTGCGCAGCAAAAATTTACCAGAATAGTCCTTTCCTGCTGTTTCCGGGGGGAGCGCTTTTTCATCTGCTTTGTAGAGCGCAATATTTTCTTCGACGATTCCGCAGAGTTCTTTATAGACTTCTGCTTCATTCTCTCCGTGGCAGCCCCCATATATCAGTCCGGGAGAGCTGCCCACATAACAGTGATCCACTTCAGACCATTCCACAATTTTCAAATAACGGTCAGAATCTTTCATTTTTTTGACTCCTCAATAGCGAAGTTGACGGCCTTAATTTGATAGACCAAAGCATCGGCACCAGGTTTTCCCGAAAGCGTCACCGCTTGACTCACCTCAGGATGCACAAAATTACGATGGCTACCTTTCCCGCCACGATCTTTAAAACCCGCTTTTTTTAGATCTTGAATGAGTGTTCTTAATTTTGGCGGCATAGAATTTTAGTACCAATATGATATCATTTTTTCGGCTTAATTTTTAGAGAAAAATTCTTTCCAAGCCTATTTAAAAACATCAAAAAAAGCTTTTCCAATTGCAACTTCAGTACCGGTCATGTTTTACCTTTCGCGAAAAAAGCTGAAGTTTCTTTTAAGCCGCCATCTGGACTATCGTATATTATGCTTAAAAAGCAAAGGAGGTATTCCCCGAGTTTTCTATTGCGCACACATCGTAAAAAGAATTACAACTCGCAATGAAACAACTGAAAGAGGTGGGCCATCATGACACATAATCAATTAAAAATTGAAGCACTCCATAATGCAAAGGTCAAAGCGGAGTACGATGTTTTAGGTTTGACAATAGGAAACTTGTCTTCACATCTTTGGTCAAATATGGATTGCCAAACAAATAGGAAATGTTCGATGATGGTGGGGGGAATAAATTCATTATTTGAGAGATGAAAAT
>CAZRYI010000403.1:0-1899 GCA_964604255.1 uncultured Nitrospirota bacterium | reverse complement strand
AGCTTTTGGCGGACAACAACACTTCAAGAACGCAGGGATTTTTGTTTAGGTGCTATTGAATATATGGTGGCGCATCGTGATGAAATTTCAGAAGAATTAAGCTGGCAGATGGGGCGACCCATTCGCTACACACCTGGGGAAATCAGTGGTCTGGCAGAGCGTGGTCGCCACATGATTGATATCGCACAAAAGGCCCTATCAGATATCAAACTACCGGAAAAAGAGGGGCTCACACGATTTATTCGTCGTACACCTTTAGGAGTGGTTTTTGTGATTGCTCCCTGGAACTATCCTTACTTAACTGCCATCAACGCCATCATCCCCGCCATCATGGCTGGCAATACTGTCATCCTGAAACATTCGCCTCAAACCCTTTTATGTGCAGAACGTTTTTCAGAAGCCTTTGAGGCTGTCGGACTGCCTGAAGGTGTCTTTCAATATCTACATCTTTCTGATGAAGACTGTGCAAAAGTGATCAAAAGCCAGGAGATTGCCTTTACATCCTTCACCGGATCAGTCGCCACGGGACGTCTCATCGAACAAAATTCGTCTGGTTTATTGAAAGGCCTTTCACTGGAATTGGGTGGAAAAGACCCTGCTTATGTGCGGGAAGACGCTGAATTGGAAGACACAGTCGCACAATTGGTTGACGGGGCCTATTTCAATTCCGGTCAGTCCTGTTGTGCCGTGGAGCGCATCTACGTGGTTGCTTCGCTTTATGATGCCTTTGTTGAAGCCTTTGTCTCACAGGTACAACAATATCAATTGGGAAACCCACTTGATTCTGAAAGCACGCTCGGCCCCCTGGTCAATGCAAGCGCCGCGGAGCGTGTTCGAACACAGATTACAGAGGCTATTGCTGCGGGTGCGACGTCCTGTATCGACCCTACTCATTTTAAGGCGAATAAAATCGGATCACCCTACATGGCTCCACAGGTCTTGATTGATGTTGATCATACGATGAATGTGATGCAAGAAGAGAGTTTTGGCCCCGTCGTCGGCATCATGAAAGTGGCAAACGACGACGAAGCTTTAAAACTGATGAATGATAGCCTTTATGGACTCACGGCTTCCATTTGGACGGCGGATTTAGGATGTGCAGAAAAACTTGGAAATCAATTACAGACGGGCACTGTTTTTATGAATCGTTGCGACTACCTTGATCCCGCATTGGCCTGGGTGGGCATTAAAGACTCTGGGCGAGGCTGCGCCCTTTCAGAACTTGCTTATGCTCAGCTTACGAGACCCAAATCATTTTATTTGAAAGAGCAGTGTTGAGAAATCCCTCTCGGTCCCCCTTTTTTAAAGGGGGAGGTTTTAATTTGGGAACATCATAGATGACTGGAGAAAAAGTATTGAAGGGGGATTGGCACTACCCGACGAAGGTGTATTTCGGAGCTGGGCGTATTTCGCTCTTGCCTGAAAGCTGCCGCTCACTGCGTATCTCCCGCCCTTTATTGGTCACGGATACCGGATTAGCAGAACAGGATTTTATACATAAAGCGCTGGCACTGAATGCGGCAGCAGGGCTTGAATGCCGCTTATTTTCAGAAGTGAAGTCCAACCCCACGGGCAAAAATATTGATGACGGACTGAGCGCCTACCGTGAGTCTGAATGTGACGGGGTGATCGCAATCGGCGGCGGTAGCGCCCTGGATGCAGGCAAAGCCATCGCCTTGATGGCCGGACAAGAGCGGCCCATTTGGGATTTTGAGGATGTGGGCGACAACTGGTTGCGTGTTAGGGCTCATGGCATCGCTCCGACCATCGCCATTCCGACAACGGCAGGCACCGGATCAGAAGTGGGGCGCGCTTCTGTGATTTTGGATACGGACAGCCAAATCAAAAAGATTATCTTTCATCCAAAAATGCTGCCGGAGATCGTTATCGCCGACCCTG
>CAZRYI010000402.1:0-1902 GCA_964604255.1 uncultured Nitrospirota bacterium | reverse complement strand
TGGTGAAGCTCAGCGCCAGTGCGAAAGTGCATCTGGTGACAGTGGGGCCGGGGTCGCTTGTTTGGGAGCGTTTTGGACACAACGGCATTTGGATTCAAGATCCGGAACTTGGTTTTGATATGATTTTTCATTGGGGGCTCTTTGATTTTCAATCGGAAAACTTCTGGCCGAAGTTCCTGCAAGGTTACATGGACTATTCCATTGGCAGTATGGACTCCCTGCCATTTTTTCAGTTTTATGCCGAAAGTAAACGCAGTGTCCATCTTCAGGAATTGAACCTGACTCCCTGGCAAAAAAACAAACTCACCAGTCTGCTCATCGATAACGACACGGAAGGCCAGCGGATTTATCGCTATAACTATTACCTGGACAATTGCTCTACGCGCATCCGAGACATGCTGGATCAGGTGCTGGGCGGGCGGATTGCCGATGGAACAATGAACCAGGGCAGTGGCAAGAGTTTCCGCTCCAATACACAGCGGCTTTTGCAAAAAATCCCCGCAGCCTATCTTGGTGTTCAACTTGCTTTGGGTGCGCCAGCTGACCAGGAAATTTCGGTGTGGCAGGACATGTTTACCCCAATGGCCCTGAGACGCCATCTCACGCGCTTTAAACTTTCAGATGGTTCGGACTTCGTGCTTTCGGATAAATTGATTTACGCTGCTTCTGAATACAAAGAACCGACACAAGCGAGTTCTTACCTCTTTTTCTATTTGCCCATCAGCGCATCGCTTGCACTGTTTTTTTCCATGCTGGGCTATTTAAGTGCTGCGGGTAAAAAATGGGCGCGCATTTCACTCGCAGTGGGTGGCGGTTTGTGGTCGCTTATTTCAGCCTTGATTGGCACCCTCTTTTTGCTGATTTGGATTTTCACCGAACACCGCTATGGACACTGGAACGCCAATCTGCTGCAATTCAACCCCCTTTCATGGGTCTTGCTCGTTTTCTTTTTGATGTTGCTGTTTCGTGAGCAACTTCCCCCAAAAGGTCTATTGCTTTTAAAAGTTGTGACGGGCCTTGCCTTGCTCGGTTTGCTGTTGAAGGTGCTCCCGATTTTTGAACAGGGGAATGGCGAGTCCATCGCACTGGCACTGCCTGTTCATCTCGGCCTGCTTTGGGGTATTCTTGCGGCTCAGAAAAAATCCATGTTTCGTTCTAATTAGCCTCCCTCTCGATCAACAGACTTGATTGAAAGACCCGGACCTTTCACGTAGAATGCCCCTCCATGTTTCCTAGAAAAAAAATCATTATTATTGGTGGTGGTATCACGGGTCTTTCGACCGCTTATTTCATTCAGGAAAAGCTGAAAGAACGGAAGATTTCGGCAGACTGTCTTTTGATTGAGGCCGATGATCGCCTGGGCGGCAAGATCCGCTCCGTGCAGACGGACGATTTTGTCATTGAAGGCGGCCCGGATTCTTTTATCACACACAAAAAATGGGGTTTGGAACTCTGCCGTCGCTTGGGTTTGGAGAGCCACCTGGTGCAAACCAACCCACTCGACAAAGCCATTTTTGTGCTGACAAAGGGCAAGTTGGTGCCTTTTCCAGAGGGTTTCAATCTGATGGTGCCAAGCAAGATGATGCCTTTTTTGATGACCCCGCTCGTCTCTCCGCTCGGAAAGCTCCGCATGGGCATGGATTTGTTTATTCCTCCCAAAAAATCAAATGAGGATGAAAGCATTGCGGATTTTGTCCGTCGTCGTTTGGGGGATGAGGCCGTGCGTAAATTCGCAGAGCCAATTCTCGCTGGCATTTTCGCGGGCGACGCGGAAAAATTGAGCATCATGGCCACCTTTCCCCAGTTTAGAGCCCTGGAAAAAAATGCTGGTAGTTTGATTAAAGGGATGCGGGCAAGAGCACAACAAACAAAAAGTGGCGGGGGAAATGCTGGAAAAGCAGG
>CAZRYI010000401.1:0-1918 GCA_964604255.1 uncultured Nitrospirota bacterium | reverse complement strand
GTTCATTTTGTTGATGAGGAAATGGATAACGGACCGATTATCGCTCAAACCACTGTCCCTGTTTTAGACGGAGATACCGAGGATGACCTTGCCGGACGTATTCTTGTAGAAGAACATCGACTGCTACCCTCTGTCATTCAAAGGCTTGCCGAAGGAAGATTAAAAATTGATGGCAGGCGGGTGCTTCAGCAGGAAACATCTAAATCCCCTATGGAGATAATGCGATGATCTGTCCGATTTGCGGCACACAACAACGCACTTCTGCCCAATGCGTGCAATGTCATACCCCCGTTTCCGGGATTAAAAGACCTGCGGAAGAAGAAAATGACCTCCTGGGGATTGAAGCTTCTCTTGACGAATCCTTGAAACCAGCGCCTAAAACGGCTGTTTCGGATGTTCCGCGAAAGTCGGTACCATCACACGCATCCTATCCCGCTACCAGTCAACCTACTGAAGACGCCTTGGTTTCCAAACCCGTTCTTGATCCACCCGTTGTCAAAAAAAAGGCACGTGCTGTTCTGATTTCCACGACACAAAGAGTAGAAGGCAAGCGGATACGGCAGTACTTCGGCCTGATTAATGCCACCGTCATTGTAAGTTTATCCGATGAATGGGCTGTATCCGAAAGAGGATCACATCAAGTTCTCTTTAAAGATGGAACAAAAAAAGCCCTGAATGAACTCAAAAAAGAGGCAGCGGATCTCGGAGCAAATGCGGTGGTCGCCACTATTTTGGATACCCATCGCATCGATTCAGAATCCATTCTTTTATCTGCAATCGGCACCGCCGTTTTCCTTGAAGGCCCGAAGTAAAAAGGGCGAACAAAAGACCTGTTTGTCAGTGGTTTTAAGGCCATTACGTTTGTTCTCAGCTGCTTTGACAAAGAATTGAGCAAAGTGATAGATTTGGTTTGACTCGACACGTCTAAACTCTTAGTTGGTATAATGATCATTCAAATGAAAGTCAAAGGACTCATGTTCGACCCCTCTAATAATGCCTACATTATTATTCTCCGGGGAGAAGAAGGGAACGAGGTACTGCCGATCTGGGTGGGCAGAACAGAGGCAAATTCGATCAGTCTCGCCCTTGAAGGTATTTTTACGCCGAGGCCAATGACCCACGACTTGATTAAAAATGTGCTGGATACCCTTGAAGCAAAGATCATCAGTGTTGTTGTCACGGATCTTAGAGAAAACACTTATTTTTCAAAAACCCACTTGTCTTATCAGGATTCAGAAGTCACCATTGATTCACGTCCCAGCGATGCCATCGCCCTGGCACTAAGAGCGGATGCCCCTATTTTTGTCTCGGAACATGTGATTCAAAAACAAAGTTCTGAAGAACTTGATCGATGGCTTGATAATTTGAAACCGGAAGATTTTGGAAAATATGACACTTAGTCTGAATTTCTTAAGCTGCCAGGATAAACACAAAACACAATGAATATTCCTTTAAAAGTCGATGCCGTCATCTCAGATCCGAATACAGAGGCGCAAATTGTCATCCTGAAAGATGAACTCAATTTCGATGTTTTGCCGATCTGGGTCGGTATGGCCGAGGGCAATGCTATTCGCTTTGCTCTGGAGGGCATTGCCGCCCCAAGGCCACTTTCACACGATCTGCTCCAGAACCTTTTGCAGCAATTAGATGTCCAGATGGAAAAAGTGGTAATCCACGATATCAACGAAAGTACTTATTATGCCTCACTTCACCTGATTCAAAATCGCTTAAAAAAATCTAAAAAGATGTCAGATATCGTACTGGATGAAATTTCTGAAGAGCAGACTGTCGATGCCCGTCCCAGCGATGCCATTGCCTTGGCGCTGAGAATGGGTGTTCCCATTTATGCAACCGACTTGGTTCTTCAGAAAAAAGGCTCGGAAAACCTGGATATCTGGTTAGAAAAATTAAAACCAAA
>CAZRYI010000400.1:0-1930 GCA_964604255.1 uncultured Nitrospirota bacterium | reverse complement strand
ACCTGTTTGGGACGATCTGCGGTGTCGAATAAAACCGCTTCTTTTTTCTGCCAATCAATCAAGAGATAGGCATAAACAGGCGCATGCCATAATTCACCTTCAATGATGTGGATCATGTCCCTGTTTAAATTGTTTTGTTGTAGATAGGGAGCTGAGATGATCGGTTCCCAGGTTTTCCTGGCAATCATCTCAAGTTTTTCCGCACAAAGTCCGAGCGCTGCGGCAAGCTGAATCAGCTCTGATTTTTCAGGTGAAACACCTCTCTCAAGTGCTGCGATACGAGTTTCTGACAATTGAACCTGTTTCGCAAGTTTGTTAAGAGACCAGCCTAAGCCAAAGCGAGCCTTCGCGATAATATCTTCAAATGCATCTTCAAGCATATTTTAAACTCCATTTTTTAAGAGTATTAAGCTGATGTGAAACAGGCTGTCAAGCGATTTCATATTGAATTTTTTTTGAAATTGACTTAATGTGGATACACTTCTCAGATAGTCAGTCACTTCCTTCGCACACCCACTTCGGAGGTCTTATGCAAATTCTCGATAAAACACTCGCAATCATTCTGGCCGGTGGACAAGGTTCACGGCTCCATCCACTCACAGCAGAACGTGCAAAACCCTCTGTTCCTTTTGGCGGGATTTACCGCATCATTGATTTTGCCCTTTCCAACTGCCTGCATTCCGGCCTGCGACAAATCATGATCCTCACCCAGTATAAATCTCATTCCCTCAATAAACATCTGCGTGACGGCTGGTCCATTTTTAACCCCGAGATTGGTGAATTTATTACTGCCATCCCCGCGCAAATGCAAATGGGCAATACCTGGTATTCAGGAACAGCAGATGCCATCTATCAAAACCGTTATCTTTTGGAGAGAAGCGATGCCGAATACATCCTCGTGCTTGCCGGAGATCATATCTATCGGATGGATTACGCAGAAATGTTAAAGAACCATATTGCAAAAAAACTGGATGTCAGCGTTGCCTGTATGCCGGTTTCTTTAGAGGCGGCCAAGTCCTTCGGCGTGATAGAAATTGATGAAAATCTGCTGATTCGCCGATTTTTTGAAAAAGTAGAAAATCCCCCTGCCATGCCGAATGACCCCGAACGAGCCCTTGCCTCAATGGGAATTTATTTGTTCAGCCTACCGATGTTGCTCGAAGTACTGCAACATGATCATTTTGTCACCGAATCAGGTCATGACTTCGGGAAAAACATTCTGCCCTGGATGGTTGCGTCGGATATGAAGGTTGGAGCCTACCATTTTGGAAGCGACAAAGGACGGGTTTTGAAAGACAGTTATTGGCGAGATGTCGGAACAATTGATGCTTATTACAAAGCCAATATGGATCTGCTAAAACCTGTTCCGCCAATCAACCTTTACCAGAAAGACTGGCTGATCCGCACCTATCATGGTCAGTTTCCCTCCGCGCGTATGGTGCCTTCTGCCTCGGGAGAAGTTGGCTTTGTTAAAAATGCCTCACTGGCGGGCGGGGATGTGATTATCGGCGCGAAAGTAATACAATCCATTCTTTCGCATGATGTGCGTGTCGAAGCAGGCGCCCGTGTCGAAAAGTCGATCCTGTTTGATCATGTGCTTGTCGGTGAAGGCGCCCGCCTGAGAAAATGTATTGTTGACAAAGGCGTGAGCATTCCAGCCGGTGCTTCAATCGGATGGAACCTTGCGGATGACAAAAAAAGATTTACTGTTTCAGAAAACGGGGTGGTCGTTGTAACAAAGGGTTATCAATTCCCGACTACACCGCTGTCCGCTGACAGTGTTCCCGAGTCTGATCCTACTTTACTCGAAGAATCTCAACCGTCTTAATCAAGACATCGTCTTTGGGTCTGTCCCGACGATCTCGTGAAACCCCGGCAATGCTGCGAACCACCTTCTGTCCATCATAAACCTGACCAAAGATGGTGTGCC
>CAZRYI010000399.1:0-1934 GCA_964604255.1 uncultured Nitrospirota bacterium | reverse complement strand
TACACGCTGAATCATTCCGATGTCGCCAACGACGAAAGGCAGCTTTTGACCAAAATCGGCGCTGAGTTGAATGCCCTTTTTTTCTGCCGCCAACTTGAGTTTTTGTATGACATCCTGAATCAATTCCCCCATCGAAAATTCAGAGGGGGCCATGAGCTTTTTGTAGGAATCCAATTTTGCCAATTCAAACAATTCTTCGATTAAAATACCGAGGCGTTTGCTGTGACGCAATGCAGTTTCCAGATACTCCTCTCTTTCAGCTTCGCTCAAAGCCTCTTTTTTGATTAACAGGGTTTCTAAGTATCCGTTCAATGAGGCCAAGGGAGTGCGCAAGTCATGTGACACATTGGCAACCATCTCTCGTCGGGTCTCATCCGATTTTTTTAAATCTGTCCATTGTTCATCAATGTGATCGGCCATGAGATTAAAGTGCTTGCCGAGCTGATCGATTTCATCGCGGTCATTTTGCGCCGAAGCTGCGGCATAGCGGGTGTTCGCATCCTGTTTGAAGTGGCTTCGCGTGTAGTTTTGAATCACAGAGGTGAGTTGTTTTAGGCGTTTGGTGAAAAGGCTAAAAATCAGCAGTCCGGCAATCAGGGCGATGGAAAGGCTGGCGATCAAACCAAACAGGCTGGTTCGCATCGTGTAACTGCCTTTGAGCATGGCAACAATGTTGTCAAAGGCTTCACCCCCTAAAATGACGTAGAGATAACCCTCGTTTAAATTCTTCGTCGAAATCGGTGCGGCTGAAAACACTTTTTGCCGGTCGGGATGCCGTGGATCATCGCCGTAAAAAGGATATTGCAGTGTTTCTTGATCGCCTTCAATCAGGTGACGCAAGGGCTCAAGATTAACCGCGTCTCGTTTGATTTTTTCTTTGGCGGCTGAATAAGCCAGGATCTTCCCGGTTTTATCCAGCAAATAGACTTCAATATTGGGATTGATGACCATGAGCATGTGGAAAATATTTTCAAGGGCGGGGCGATTGATTTTGTTGTCTTCCAACAACAAGGCATCTTTGGCGATATTGCCTGCGAGCTTTAAGTTGAGTTTTTGTGTGATTTCTTGATGATAGCGTTCAGCCGCCGTGCGAACGAGCACTAAAAACAAGGTGCCGCTGAACAGGACAACGAGAAAAAGAACAAGCGCTAATTTCCCGTAAAGTGTTTTAAAAAAAGGCAGTTTTTTATTCAGAAGTTTTGTCATTTATTTTGAGTCTCTTGATCATCACAAGTTTCTTCATCACAGAACTGATAACCCACACCCCATACCGTGAGGATATAAGTAGGTTCGGTCGGCTTTTTTTCGATTTTGGCGCGAAGCCGGTTAATGTGGGAATTGACCGTGTGTTCGTAACCGTCGTGTCCGTAACCCCAAACCTTGTCGAGCAATTGACTGCGGGTGAAAACATGGCCGGGATTGTTGATAAAAAACCACAGTAAATCAAATTCTTTTGCCGTGAGTTCAATCGCCAAACCATCCAGTTTGACCCGTCGTTTTTCCCCAATGACTTCGAGCCTACCCACCTGAAAACGGTCTAAGGTTTTCACTTCCGGTTTTTTAAGGGCAAGATCAGTACGGCGCAAAATGGCTTTCACCCGCGCCACCAACTCCCTCACGCTGAAGGGTTTGGTCAAATAATCATCCGCACCCATCTCCAAACCCAGCACCCGATCCAATTCCCCCGTTTTGGCGGTCAACATGAGGATGGGTGTGTAATCAGACTGAGCCCGTAAATTGCGACAAATCTCCAAACCATCCACCCCCGGCAACATCAGATCCAGCACGACAAAATCATAGCTTTCAGTCAAGACCGCATTCAAACCTGCATTACCATCGGATGCAATGCTCACTTCTGCCCCAAAATCTCTTAAATGCAGGGCGACGAGTTTGGCAATGTCTTCGTTATCTTCAACAACCAGTATTTTTCGCAT
>CAZRYI010000398.1:0-1950 GCA_964604255.1 uncultured Nitrospirota bacterium | reverse complement strand
AACAATCACACCAGCATTATGACTTGCTAAATTAGCCCACTTAAAAGAAGTATGCGCAAAGGAAATTTCATGACCAGAATCAAAAATTAGCGGCCACAAAATCGGCACCTGTTGTCCCTGACAGATGGAATTAGTGCTCACAAAGGCACTGGCTGAATTTGTGCAAGTCCCGTAGTCCGCCGCCTTCATAAACCAACCAGCCACATAATCCAGTGATTTCCAGCTTTTTGTTCGACCTTGAAATATCCTTTCTAAGTCAGATTTTTGATCTTTGGATTGCCAGGTGCTACCCAAATAGGGCGGGTTTCCGCAAATATAAGTTTCACCGCCTTCATTTTTGAAATCAATTTCAGGCTGCTCTAGCGGGCTATGGAATAAATCTTCCGCAACATGTTTCACCGTTGTGCCAGTCGGCGGACAAATAGACAACCAATCCAACTTCAAGGCATTGTCACAGGTGATCCAATTCATTTTATTGAGTGGCAGAAATTCTGAAAAGGCTTCTTGTTGCCCACGATAAAGCACATCACATTGGTATTCGGCGATAATTAAGGCCAGCCGTGCGATCTCTGCGGGAAAGTCTCGCAGCTCTATACCACGAAAATTAGTGAGCGGAATTTCTGACCTTCGATCCGTTTCCCAGCGCTTTTTATTAATTTTACTTTCAATGGCGCGCATTTTTTTATAGGCGATCACCAGAAAATTCCCCGATCCGCAGGCCGGATCAAAGACACGAATTTTAGCGAGTCGTTTTCGAAGATTGAGAAGCTTGCGGGGATTCTCCCCAGCCTCTTCCAATTGTTCTTGCAAGTCATCCAAAAATAAGGGATTCAAAACTTTGAGGATATTCGGCACGCTGGTGTAATGCATACCCAACTGAGCACGCTCATCATCATCGGCAACGGCTTGAATCATGGAACCAAAAATATCGGGATTGATTTCTTTCCAATTCAAACTGCCCGCATGAAGCAAGTAGGAACGCGCAATGCGGCTAAATTGAGGTGCTCCACTGCTTCCAGAAAAAAGACCTCCGTTGACATAAGGAAAAGCATCTGTCCAGCGTGGCAATTGAGCGGCTTCGCGATCTTTTTGAGGAATATCCATCGCACGAAACAATTCGCCGATTACATGCCCCGTATTATTAGATCGGCTATCGCTCATTTGTTCGATGGTGGCGGTAAATAAATTCTCGCCGATAAAGATGTCTGTATCTTCAGCAAAAAGACAAAAGATTAAGCGCGTCATGAAATGATTCATATCATGGCGGCGCTCAGCCTTCGCCCAATCTTCATTGACCCTCAATAGCTCAATATAAAGACGGTTTAAACGGCTGGTTGCCTGAATATCAATCGGGTTGTTACGGATTTGTTTGACTGTGGTGATGCCTGCCAAGGGCAAGAAAAAACCAAAATGATTGGGGAAGTCTTTATAGGCACAGGCGACCGTTTCTCCAGAAAGAAGGTCTTCTGCTTCCAGATCAATCCCGTCGGTCGCCAACACAAATTTGGCCTTTGCTTTGGCCGTTGTCGCACTGGTTTTAAGTTTGAGTAAGGTGTGGGGACATTCACCTTCAGCGCAAACTGCGATGTGAATATTGTTGCGCTGAAGGACGCCGCCCTCGACATCAGAGGCATTGGATGAGCCGCTTTTGAGGCGTTTGATGGTTGTTGTTTTGTTGCCAAAGGCCTCCAAAAAGGCGTAGGGAAAGCCCTCCGAATCAAAAGGTTGCTCGGCTAGTTTGGATATTGCTTCTTCGATTTCAACTGCGTTCAATGCTGCTTACTCAAGAAATACTTTCTTGTTTTGTCCACTCCCTAATGCGCCTCGCTCCAATTGGCACCAACACCGACATCGACAATTAGAGGAACTTTCAGTTGGGCGGCCCCTTCCATCAATTCTCGAACCTTTTCTTTCATGACATCAAGCTCGGCTTCTGGGACTTCAAAAAGT
>CAZRYI010000397.1:0-1968 GCA_964604255.1 uncultured Nitrospirota bacterium | reverse complement strand
AGTCAGCCTTGAAAAGCCATTACTTGGCGTAAAACCGCTGAATCGTATCGACAACAAAGGTCTGCATTTCTAAAGTTAATTCTGGGTAGATGGGTAATGCGAGAGTTTCATCCGCCGCTTTTTCCGATTCCGGGAAATCCCCTGCTTTGTAGCCGAGAGACTGGAAACATTCTTGAATGTGGAGGGGCACGGGATAGTAGATTTCCGCGCCGATGCCTTCATTGATCAGGAAGGCTCTGAGTGCGTCTCGGTCTGCAACCCGGACAATAAACTGATTGTAGATGTGATGATGTTTGCAAGCGGCATCGCGGTAAATCGCCACCGGAAGCGATACTTTCTTCTGATCAATCAGGCCACTGTTTTGAAACAAAGTTGCATAAGATGCTGCATTTTCCTGCCGTTTCGCCGTCCACTTATCGAGGTAGTTGAGTTTGACTTCAACCACACCCGCCTGAATTGAATCGAGTCGAAAATTGCCTCCAATCATCTTATGATAATATTTCGGATGTCCCCCATGAACCCGCATTTTTCTGACTTTGTCGGCCAGTTGTGCATCACTCAAAACAATCATGCCGCCATCGCCCATCGCACCTAAATTTTTGCTCGGGAAGAAAGAAAAACAGCCGAGTCCACCAAAACTACCTGCACGTTGTCCCGCTTTGTATTCCGCGCCAATTGCCTGAGCCGCGTCTTCAATGATTTTGAGGCCATGTTTTGTTGCGATGGCGCAAATTGCATCCATGTCGGCAAGCTGCCCGTAAAGATGAACCGGCATGATGACCTTGGTATTGGCAGTGATCGCGGCTTCAATTTTTTCGGGGTCGATGTTGTAGCTGATCGGGTCAATGTCCACAAAAACGGGTTTGGCACCTACTCGCGCTATGGCACCGGCGGTCGCAAAAAAAGTGTAGGGAGAGGTAATGACTTCGTCGCCCGGCCCAATATCTAAAGCCATGAGTGACAGCAAGAGCGCGTCGGTTCCGGAAGACACGCCAATGGCATGGTCGGTTTGACAATAGGCGGCAATTTTTGCTTCGAGCCGACTGACTTCGGGGCCCAGGATGAAATATTGGCTTTGAAAAACATTTTCAAAAACAGCAAAAAGCTCTGCTTTGATTGGCTCATGGTGGGCTTTGAGGTCGAGTAGGGGGACTTTCATTTTGCTTCTCCTTGAATTTCGAGATGATGATTTTTTTTCAAATACCGCGTATCGCAGCTTGTGCAGGACGCAAGATTTTTTTTGAACAATAGTTTAATGCCACACCGGCAGTACCAGCCGCTTTGACGGGCGGGATTGCCCACCATCAGGGCATAATCAGGCACATTTTTTGTCACAACGGCACCGGCACCAATGAAGGCGTAGGCGCCGATGGTGATGCCGCAGACAATGGTGCAGTTCGCACCCAGGGTCGCCCCCTGTTTTACGAGGGTGGGTTTCAATTGATCCATACGAGGGATTTCACAGCGCGGATTATGGACGTTGGTAAAGACCATTGAAGGGCCGCAGAAGACATTGTCTTCCAGGGACACGCCCTTGTAAACAGACACGTTGTTTTGAATTTTGACACCTTCGCCAATATCCACACTGGGCCCGATCACACAGTTTTGACCGATTTGGCAGTTTTTTCCAATCTTCGATCCTGCCAGAATATGGGAAACATGCCAGATTTTTGTGCCTTCGCCAATATCCACTCCCTCGTCAATAAAAGCCGTTTCATGCGCGAAATAAGCGGGGCTTTCTGATGAGAGGTCTTGCTGTTTGTCCTTATGCATCTGTGTCGAGAGGCTTTTTTCACAGGCTTGAAGCACCTTTAAAACACGCAGCCCCTCTCTGCCATCGGTGCGTGGTGGACGATGTCCTTCAACGGATTCAAGGAAATGCAGACACTCCGCACGCAAGGGTTCGCCCGCATCCAAAGTAATCACTTGGGCCTCTGCTTTATTGGGACCCGGCAGGTGATTCAGCCA
>CAZRYI010000396.1:0-1968 GCA_964604255.1 uncultured Nitrospirota bacterium | reverse complement strand
CCGGCCTCGTGTATAATAGAGTCATGGACACGAGATCCCAGCGAAATTGTTCGCCCCCCCTACCCGCCTTTCATCATCAGTTATTATTCTCATTAGCTTTTTTCCTTCTTTTGTCAGGATGTGCTGTTAAAACGGGGCCGCTGGAAGACAAAACAAAGCGCACTTTTTCCTACAAAGACATCGGTTTTTCACTTGCAATGCCCGAAGGATGGGTACTGACACCGGAGTTAGGGGTGCTTTTTACTGCCGAATTCAGACGTAAAGATATTCCTCTTCTCCGTTTGAGCCTGCTGACTGAAGAAACCATTCCTTTTTTAGTCGATTATCTCCGCATCAATAAAAAAGAAAAATTTGCAAAGCGCATGTTTCCTTTTTCCAGGGGAGCACTAAGCAATATTGATCTTCGGGCGTCAAGACATTATAAATTAGATGATCTTACCTGGATCGAAATCGTCTGGAGCGGAAAGCGAGAGGGTATCGCTAAGATTTTTCATTCATTCCTCATTCCAACAGACAACGCAATCGTTCAGCTGCATTTTGAATTTTCTGCCCGCTTTTATAACCTTCCCGATAACATGATCAGGCCCGTTCTCAAAGGGATCACCCTGAATGAGGTGCCGAAACCTTCTCCAGAAAAGCTGGCTTTGACTTACCAAAATATTGGCAACATCTACAAAAATAAGGGTCTTTTTAATGAAGCGATCAAATTTTTCAAGCTGGCTTTGTCACAACAACCGGATGATGTAAGGCTTCATGTGCTTCTGGGTAGCACTTATTTTCAGAAAAAAGCATACAGCTTGTCATTAAAGACATTTTTGAAAGTCACGGAGATGACCTTTCAAAGTACTGATGCCTACACGGGTTTGGGTAAAACTTATTTTGAGTTGGGTCGCTACGACGAAGGCATTTCGGCGATCAAACGCGCCTTAAGTCTCAGCAATCAGGAGGCACCGCTCTACCTGCTTATTGGCAATGCCTACCTTAAACAGGACAAAATTGAGGAGGCGATTCAAACCTTTCAAAACCTCTTAAAAAAGAAGCAGCTCGAAACCGAAGGTCATCTGGGTATCGGCAAGGCTTATCTAAAAATGGAACTTTATGAACAGGCTATCTTTGAGTTTGAGCAAGTACTGAAGAAACAACCGGCGCACAAAGCACCCCATTGCCTCCTTGAGAAAGCTTTTTTTGAAATTGGAGAATTAGAAAAAGCAGCAGAAAAAAAGGCACTTTGTAAAAAAGAAACACCAGAAAAAGACCAGAAATGAGAACTATTTTTTTTTACCCGTAACGAGTGCTGCACCTTGCATTGTCAATGAGGATATTTTGATATCAACAAAACCTTCCTTAGCCATCGCCTCAGTCAGTTCAGAAACCCAGTTTGTTTTTTCAATGACCTTCGGTAAGTCCTTTAATACCTGCTTCCAATCCGGGTAACACCATCCTCCAATTGGCCCTACACAAACAAAATAGGCCTTAAAAATCATTTGAAGCAATGGATTTGTCGGATAGGTGAAATCATGAAAAATAATTCGACCACCGGGGATCAACATTTTGTGAAGGTTTTGAATGAGTCTGGGCAAGTCGGTGTATTTTGGCAAATAAGAGGTGGTCACGGTATCGTATTGCTCTTGGGAAATGTAATCTTCCGCGGGAGACAGGATGAATGAAATGTTATTGGCACCCAAAGTCCGTGCTTTTTCCCGAGCCACCGCCAAGTAGCCTTCCGTAATATCAACACCCGTAATCTTGCAATCAGGGAATTTTTCCTTGATGGAAAAAGAAAGAATCCCCGTTCCGCAAGCGAGATCAAGCAGGTTTTTTGGCGAATCCAACTCTGAGATCATCTTTTTTTTCCAGAGCTGATCAATGCCAAGCGTGAATCGATGAACCACTTCATCATAAGTCGATCCGGTATTTTCAAAAAACGCCTCAGTCCACGCCCTTTTTTCCTCAAGTTGAACTGTCATT
>CAZRYI010000395.1:0-1979 GCA_964604255.1 uncultured Nitrospirota bacterium | reverse complement strand
GAATATCGTCGCGGTTACAAGTTTTCTACTTATGCAACCTGGTGGATTCGACAGGCCATTACACGGGCCATTGCTGATCAGGCGAGAACCATCCGAATCCCTGTTCATATGATTGAAACCATCAATAAACTCATCCGAACCTCACGACAACTCGTGCAGGAACTTGGCAGAGAACCTTCTCCTGAAGAAGTCGGCGAAAAGATGGAGCTGCCGCTCGAAAAAGTCCGAAAGATCTTAAAGATTGCAAAAGAACCGATTTCGCTGGAAACCCCTATCGGAGAAGAAGAAGATTCTCACTTGGGTGATTTTATTGAAGATAAAAAAGTCGTGTCACCGCTTGATGCCGCCATCCGATATGATTTACAGCGCTCCATTGACAGCGTGCTTCAAACGCTAACGCCTCGTGAAGAAAAGGTTTTGCGTAAACGTTTCGGTATTGGTGAAGCGACCGATCATACGCTTGAGGAGGTCGGTCAGGACTTTCATGTCACGCGGGAGCGGATTCGTCAAATCGAAGCAAAGGCGCTTCGCAAACTGCGTCATCCAAGCCGAAGCAAAAGGCTAAAGAGTTTTGAAATTATTTGAAGAAAATATAGAATCCAATAAAGAGAAAGATCCGTAAAGTGAGGACTACGGGCCCATAGCTCAGCGGTTAGAGCCGCCGGCTCATAACCGGTCGGTCCCAGGTTCGAATCCTGGTGGGCCCACCACTTTGATTGTGTGGTGATGAACCAAGCTTCAGATGTAGAAGGGAGAAACATGTGAAAGAACAGCTCACTTTACTTATTACGCTTCAAAACCTTGACCAAAAACGTCAGGAACAAAAGGAAGCCATTGACCGGCTTCCCGAGCAACTTGCCGCCGTTGAGGACCCGCTGATGGAGGCCAGAGACGCGGCAGAAACAACCGAGAACACCCTGAATGCTCTGAACAAAGAAAACAAAGAAAAAGAACTCGACCTGAAGGTCATTGAAGAAAAAATCCGAAAACTGAAAATGAGGCTGACGGATCTCAAGACCAACAAGGAGTACCATGCCCATCTTCAGGAAATCGCCTCGGTGAACAAAGAAAAGGAAGCGATAGAAGATTTTCTCTTGAATGCGATGGAAGAAAGCGACGCACTCAAGCAGACGCTTTCTGAAAATGAAGCCACCCTTTCGGAAGAAGAAAAAGCCTTTTTAATCCATCAAGATGAATTAAAGGCACAAGCTGTGGTGCTGAGAGACTCAGACAAAGACTTGAAGACTGAGTGGTTGAGCGTTTCGACGGCCCTGCCAGCAGACCTGCTCGATACCTACAAAAGCATTTGTGCCAAACGAAAAGGGATGGCCGTTGTGGTTATCAACGGAAAAACCTGTACCGGCTGTAACTTCAGCCTCCCACCTCAGCTCATTGCAGAGGTCAAAAAACGTGAAAAAATACACACCTGCAACTATTGTAATCGTATGCTTTATACCCCGGAAACACCTCCAACAACATCCGAGCCTTCAGACGCAAAATAGCAATTCACAAATTGATCAAGTGTCGTATGCAGTTGAATAAACTGTAAACGACACTTGATCAAAGTTGTTCAGGTGATCGCGCTTTATATCTAATATGAAGTGAGGAAAGTCCGAGCTCCGCAGGGCAGAGTGGTCGCTAACGGCGACTGGGGGTGACCCTAAGGATTAGTGCCACAGAAAACAAACCGCCTGCTGGTTTTTGCTGGCAGGTAAGGGTGAAACGGCGAGGTAAGAGCTCACCGCTTTGATGGTGACATCAAAGGCAGGGTAAACCCCACCTGGAGCAAGACTAAATAGGAACGCGCATCAAGACAGACGTCTTGGTAACGGATGGCCCGTCTCAAGCGTTCGGGTTGAGTCGCTAGAGCCAGATGGTAACATCTGGTCGAGAGAAATGATCATCACCCCAATTTTTTGGGGAACAGAACTCGGCTTACGAGCAACTTTGTCCAACCCAGTAGGAAGCACAGCCTTTCT
>CAZRYI010000394.1:0-1990 GCA_964604255.1 uncultured Nitrospirota bacterium | reverse complement strand
TCCGTCTTTAAGAAACAAAAAAGTAGTTCCAATTTGATTTTGATTTCCGATAGCTTGCTGTGTTTTGGGTCATCATCGCGTAATTGAAGGAGAAACATTGTGATTAAAAAAATAAGCATGTCTCTATTATTTGTGGTTGTATTGCTGGGCATTGGTTTTTCACAGGCTTGGGCCTATGAAGAGGAACGTGTCGTGGATGGCGGAAGTTTGAAGGGGAAAATATATCTTGACGGCGCTGTCCCCCCGGCACGTGTCTACCACCTTATTTTTTCGCCAAATATTGAGTTTTGTCGGAGAATTTCGGATGGCAGCGGCAACCGTATGTTATACGAATTTAAGACCGCGAAAGACGGGGGTTTTGAAGATGTGGTGATTTCGATTGTGGGCGTAAAAAAGGGGAAACCTTTTACCCATAAACCCATTATCTGGTTAGAGGATTGCCAGATTCGTCCCTTTGTCACGCCGGTTCGAAATAATCATCCTGTTACAATTGCGAACAATGATCCGATCTTCCACGGTATTCAAGGTTACACCCTAGACAGCAAGTATACTTTCCAAATGTTCAATAAGCAGGTACCGGGAAAAGCGAATATCCAGAAAGATATTGAATTTCGTCCGGGGCATTATATTTTTAGAACACAATGTGGACAACACGATTTTATGCAGTCCTGGGGGATTGCTGTAGGCAACCCCTATTTCGATGTGACAAATGAGGATGGTGAATATGAAATTGCGAATATCCCCCCTGGCACCTACCACTTGATCGCATGGCACCCCAATATGGATGTTCAAGTCCAAACCGTGACCATTAAGCCGAATGAAACATTAGAACTGGGTTTTAGCTTTGATGCTTCAGAAGTTAATATTCCTCTTCACGACCTTCAGACAAGTTACCGTTTGCAGACCTGGTTGAAAGACGGGCATCTGGTGCCACCCAAAGTAAAGAAGCAGGAACACAATTCGCCGGAAGATTTACTGGTGCCTTATTCCTGGGAAGAGAGAAGTAAATTCTATTTTGATGAACCCAAGAAATAAAGCCAGATTCTATTTTGTGCTCTGTGTACCGATGATAGGGTTCTGTAGCTAATATAAGCTGACTACCGAAATGAGCCGTCTTCCTCAGTGCGGTTTGTTTCGGTAGTGGCTCTAAATGACACGCCTCAAACTCCATTCGAGATCTTCCAAGACCGATTCTTTTTTTGTTTCCAATCCAAGAACGCCATCAGCGTTTTATTGAGAGCTGTTGACTTGTTTGTGGCAAATTCTTGTTATAGAATTATTTGAGTGATAGCGTGTTCATGTTCCTGAACTGATGAAAAAGGAGAGAGAAAGCATAAATGGTCCTACCCCTTATTATTGGATTTATCAGCGGCGGCATTGTCGGCGTTATTGCTGAGCAAAAGAATCGAAAGTTTTTCCCCTGGGCCATTTACGGCTTTTTATTTTTTTTCATTGCCATCATTCATATCGCGGCCATTGGTGACAGAAAATATGAAGAAGAGGAATTAGATCACTTAGGTTTTATTAAATGTCCAGGCTGTAGTAAACGCATCAGCGGGGAGTCCAGTGTTTGTCAGTATTGCAAGCTGAGCTTAATGGAAGAAGCCCCTGCGGCCTCATCACCGACTTCTGTTGAACCTGAAGGAAAAAGTAAGTTTTGCCGATGGTGTAAGACACCCTATAAAGAATCCTACGGTAATAAATGTCCCTCCTGCGGCGGACTACAGATCCACTTATTAAGAGATAACCCTCTGCTGATCGCGCTAATGCTTTGCCTGGTTTTTGCGATTATGCTGGTCCTGGGGCAAATGGAAGTTGAATCACCAGAAGCAAACAGTCCCCAGCCGATGGAACAACTCAACGAGTTCTAAGCAGCGTAGTATTGCCTGAAAAGACAGTCAATACATCAACAATTGAAGCTGGGCTTGTCCTTCCTCCACGCTGATTTTTAAAGTAAAACATCTCAAATCCAAATAATATTCTCCCGTTC
>CAZRYI010000393.1:0-2009 GCA_964604255.1 uncultured Nitrospirota bacterium | reverse complement strand
ACGGGAGTGTGTCTGTTTTCTCTCTTGCAGAGACTTGACTAGAGACGCTGTGGTGACAGTCTTACGATCATCCAAGATTGTTTCCTTTATGGCATCTCGACAAGCATGATCAATTTCTGAATGACTCAGTCCTTTACTTTTCTTAAGGCACGATGCCCATCCGAATCTCTTGTTTCTGAAAGTTCCCAGAACATTTTCTACTAGTCGTTGTCGTGCGGCTGAGTCGGGCAGATCATAAACCAGAACATCATCAAAACGACGAAAGAGCGCATGATCAAGTAATTCGGGCTTATTAGTTGCCCCGACAATCATACTGTCAGAAGTGTCTTGCTCGATAAATTGGAGAAGTGCATTTAAAACCCGGCGCATCTCACCCACATCATTATCAAGCGAACGATCCCCGCCAATCGCATCGAACTCATCAAAGAGATATACCCCTGGTTCATTGCGTATCAAGTTAAATATTTGACGGAGCTTGGCACTTGTCTCACCCATAAATTTGGTGACTAGTTTGTCTACTTGAATGGTATGCAGTGGCAGCCTAAGCTCATGCGCCAATACACGTGCTGTCATCGTTTTACCGGTACCTGGTGGTCCGGAAAGAAGAATTTTCCTGCGATTGGAAAAGCCATGATTCTTCAGCTTGTCCTGCTGCCGATATTCATGGACAATTCTCTGTATGCGCTTTTTAAGCTTGCTTGATAGGACTAGAGCGGATACCGGCGTATCCGTTTTGTCGGAGAAGAGCATTCCCGCTAGGACTTCGGGGAATTTTAATAAAGTATTGCTCCCGCGAGCTTTTTTCGCCTTATTGACTATTTGACGAATATCGTGAGCAAGCGCACCATGTCCCTGTTGTGCCTCATGGGCAGCCACCTGCAAGGCGAGCGTATCAAACCGTTCATTTTCGTCATTCAAATGGGATCGGATCAATGATTTAATTTGTTCTGCGGTAGCCATTTTCTTTAGTCATTCCCAGGTTTTTAGGTGGTCATTATAGCTTTACTGAAAAATTTTCTAAACCGAATTTTGACAATAGCGTCAATAGAATCTTGGGACACAAGTCTGTTCAAGCTTTAACAATATTCCATGCCTATCATCTCCGAATATAGGCATGGAATATAAGGGGAGACAATCGTTCACTTGTCCTTAATTTTGCATCACCTTCAAATATTTCTTTTTAGCATAAGCGATAATGCGCTTGTCGTGTGTGATTAAGGTGGCATCCAGATTTCTGGCGGTTGCGACAATGAGGCGATCTGCGGGGTCGCCGTGAAAAGCCTCTGGCAAGCGGCTGCTTTCAATGGCGATTTCTGGTGTGATCGGCGCAAGTGAAATGCCGGGGGCTTTCAAGGCTTTGTTCACCCAATCCAGACAATTCATTGGAATTTGAATTCGGCCCTTCGATTCAAGCATCCCCAGTTCCCAGGCCGATATCGCAGAAACTCTGATGTTTGAAAACTGAGCGGCATTTTCAATCAAGGCCCGACATTTGGGGCGGATGTGCTTTTCATCCCCCATTAAGAGCCAGATCCAGATGTGGGTATCTAGAAGGATCAAGCCTTTCGAGTCATTCATCGACCTGCCATTTTTCATCAATTGGCGCTACAATGTCTCCGGTAATGCTCAGTGTGTTTTTTAAAAATCCGAATACTGGTTCCGGTGTCGTTTCTTCAATTGTCGTGAGCCTTGCAATGGGTTTTCCGTATTTTGTGATAATGATTCCTTCACGGTGCTTTTGCACCTCATCCATCAATTTGAGGCATTTTGCTTTAAATTCTCCTGCTGCAATTTCCATGATGATCTCCTCTTTTCGCGTGCCATCGAAGTAATAAATAGCTGACTCGCCACATTATGCCTATAGTAATAATACCATGGTCATAATATAAAAAGAAGCATCTCATTTTTCGAGGTTTTTCTGCGTTCAAATTGACGAAGGAGCAAAATGCTCGCCAATTGTTTTCATTCCAGTGGAGGGGTTATACTTTCCGCCGCATCTTTTTTGTTAA
>CAZRYI010000392.1:0-2014 GCA_964604255.1 uncultured Nitrospirota bacterium | reverse complement strand
GAAAGCCCCGATTTTTTGATCGTTGTGAATTTCAGGTTTTTCCCTTATTCTTCCCTCTTGTGAACTCTCACATTGCCGCTTATGCAATTTGAAAGTTCCACCGACAAAAAAGAATAAACCGGAGGTCAATTAACAAAATGCTTTCTTTCTTCGTTCAGCAGTTCCAATCCCTAGGCCTCAGCCCCGATATCGCGACCCTCAGTGCTGGTGCTACGATGTTTGTGCTTGTCATCATCCTGAGCCTTTTGGCTAACGTACTGGCAAAACGCCTGCTCTTGACCGCGCTATCACGCCTCATTACAAAAACAAAAACCACCTGGGATGATGATCTGCTCGAACATCATTTTTTTGACCGCCTCGCTAAATTTGCCCCGGCCCTTGTCATCTACCTGTTGGTGCCAGTGACCTTAGAAGGCTTTGAGGGCCTGATAACATTCATGACAACAGCAGTCCTCATTTATATGCTGATCATCGGTATTCTCACGATTGACGCCCTCTTAAACGGCGCAACTGAAATTTATGAAAACTATGCCATTTCCAAAGAAGTACCGATCAAGGTCTTTGTTCAGCTTGTAAAAGTGGCAATCTACTTTGTCGGCGGTATCTTCGTTGTATCACTCTTACTGGGCAAAACCCCGCTCTACCTGATGAGTGGATTGAGTGCCTTAACGGCCATCCTCATGTTGATTTTCAAAGATGCCATCCTGGGTTTTGTCGCAGGGATTCAGTTGACCGCCAATAAAATGGTGGCACATGGTGACTGGATTGAGATGCCTAATTACGGTGCAGATGGCGATGTCATCGAAGTCGGCCTGACGACCGTCAAAGTACAAAACTGGGACAAAACCATTACAACGATTCCAACCTATGCTTTGATTAGTGGATCATTTAAAAACTGGCGCGGTATGTCCGAATCGGGTGGACGACGGATTAAGCGGGCGATCTATATTGATATGAATTCCGTCGAATTTTGTACAGATGAAATGCTGAGCAGATATAGGCGCATCCAATACATCTCTGACTATATTGATGCCAAGGGCAAGGAACTACCCGAACATAACGCTGCAAATCAGGTTAACGCGCATTCCATTGTGAACGGCAGAAAGATGACAAACATCGGTACCTTCCGGGCCTACATTGTGGCTTATTTAAAAAATCATCCCATGATTCACAAAGACATGACCTCCCTTGTTCGGCAATTAGCCCCGACCGAACATGGCCTGCCGATTGAGATTTATGTGTTTTGCAAAGACATTGCATGGGCCAATTACGAGGCCATCCAGTCCGACATCTTCGACCATCTTCTCGCCGCCATCAGTGCGTTTGATTTAAAACTTTTCCAAAATCCAACAGGCAACGATTTTAAGTCGATAAGCACCACAAAAACCACTTAAGATTGATTGACAGCACTCCGAAGGATAGGCTAGAATCCGCCACCTTTTAAAAGACGCGGGAATAGCTCAGTGGTAGAGCATCGCCTTGCCAAGGCGAGGGTCGCGGGTTCAAATCCCGTTTCCCGCTCCAATTTAAACCAATACTTTCAGCCTGTTAAAACTTTCCCTTTGTATTACTCCTGAGTTTTTTCTTTTATCGTCACGCTTCCACTTGGTTTTTCTTTCGATAATGCCTCTACTGCTTGTTAACGGTGTGACCTGGTCTCGCATGATAGGAATGAAACCTCTGACTCGTTTTTTTCTCTTATTCGCATCAATTAAAAATGATTAGTGAAGTAATGGGAAACTTTGAAGGGGTGTGTTTAGAGATTGAAAATCAATCCCGAATCCCCCTGAGTGCAATCCCCTCTGGCCCCTCTTGATAAGGGGGTGACGATAGGGGCACAACGGAGACCAAAATGATCGAAATGACGTTTAATCGTCCCTAGTGCGCCTCGCTCCAATTGGCACCAACACCGACATCGACAATCAGGGGGACTTTCAGTTGGGCGGCCCCTTCCATTAGTTCTCGAACCTTTTCTTTCATGACATCAAGCTCGGCTTCTGGGACTTCAAAAAGT
>CAZRYI010000391.1:0-2025 GCA_964604255.1 uncultured Nitrospirota bacterium | reverse complement strand
AGAGGGAGGTTCATTGATGAAAAAAGTAGCCCTCATAGTTGCTGGTTTGGGGATGATCGTCCTGTTTTCCAGTGGTAATACTTCGGCTCAAGTGATTGGGGTCACAGGCGCAGGGAGTTCGGAGTTTGGTTTCGACCCCGCAAATCTGATTGACGCGGTGACCGGAGTCGGAGTGGGTGATAATGCGGGTAAGTGTTTTATCTGCGTAAATACAAGTCCAGGTGCCGGTGGAACAACGGCAGGTGCTTTGACTAATAGTATGTTCGGCGTCATTAGAAAAAACAGTGAGGCTGATCTGGGTGAAGACTCTTCCCGCCCAGAAGATCAGGATCCGTCAATTCCAACAATGTCTGGTAGTTGCGGAACCGATTGTAATGATGCGGGTTCCTTTAAATTCAGTATGCCGCTTCCTGATCTGGATTTTTTGAGCCAGGGAACAGTTGTGGCAAGTACGAATCCAGATCTGGGTTCTGGGGTCGTCGTTGGAAGCTCAGGTGTCAAAATGTCATTTTCGAATGATTTTGAGTACTTTGACGGTAGCGATGGTATCAACGCGGCTGGCAGTTCGACATTTGACCAAACAGTGTCACAGACCACTGCCACTGGAGGTTTTATCGGCAATGAAGTACAGGTTGTCGAATTTTCGGCAAATAGTGCGAATCCTCCAAAGCCGACGCTTGGTGGAAGTGGTGGACGAATTTTTTGGAGCCAGAGTATTGAAGAAGGTGGTTTCAATTTAGGACTCCTGGAAGGTTCTTTCATCTACAATGTCGGTAATTTTGAAAGATCATCTGCACCCACCGGGGCAGGCCAGTCAGTCGGGGCGACCATTGGACAGGAAATTGGAACCGTTGATCCCTAAATAATCCCTCGGGTTTCATCGTCAGAAGTCATTTATAAAAAGGGAGAGGCATTTGTTATGCCTCTCCCTTTTGTTTATGTTGCATCTTAAAGAAATGATATACTCTGCGCATTTAATGCCTTTATTGATCTCAGTGCAACCAATCATTTCCTTGTGTCGGAACCGCTTCAAATAACACGCTGCAAACTGCGGCAAAACACCCATTCCTCCCATAAACGGAAGATGTTCGCTCTAATCTTCATCCTCTTTTTTTCCGGATTGTATGACCCTCACGTCATCCACGGAGAAATCCTGACTCCGACAACAGAAAAAGAATATTTTGAGTCTGGACGTCGTTTGATGGCTCAGGGTGAGCTTGAAGAAGCGCTTGAAATGTTCGGAGCTGTGCTTTCAAAAAATCCCCAGCATACCCCCTCTTATCTCTTTTTAGGCATGATTTATACCCGTCTTAACCAGCTTGATCTTGCAATTATTTCATTTAAAGCAGCCACCGAGATCAATGAAAACTTATTGGCGGCCTATCTTTTCCTTGGACAATCCTACGCAGCGAAGGGACTCAATGAGAAAGCGAAAGCCGCATTTGAGCGAGGTATTCTGATTGACCCCAATTTCCCACGGGGACACTTTCTTTTGGGCATTCTTTATGAGTCAGAGGATAAAATTGCAGAGGCGCTGAAACGCTACCGTGCCACTGCGTCATTAGAAGGCGATTCAGGAGAAATCAAACAAGCCAAAAGTAAGGTGGAGAAATTTCAAAAAGAGGCCAAGCGATATAATGATGAGGGGCAGGAGGCATTAAAAAAGGGGAATATCGAACAAGCACAGACGGCATTTCGGAAGTCGCTTGCTATTGATTCTGAAAATGTCTTTGCACTTTACCATCTTGTTACAATTTTCATTGAAAAAGATGAATTCGAGAATGCAGAACAACTCCTGACTCAAGCCTTCCAAAAAAAATCTGATTTTTTTGCCGCGCGGCTTTTAATCGGGGAAGCCTTTGAGCAAAAAGGAGAGTTCGGGCGTGCAATTCGTGAATATAAAACAGTACTTGTAGCGCTTGAAGGTCAGAATACTCAGAACGCAGAGCTTGCAAGACAAAAACTCAACGAGATCGGTGATACCGAGCAAATTGCCGAATTAGTGCAAACGCTTCTGAAAAAAGG
>CAZRYI010000390.1:0-2030 GCA_964604255.1 uncultured Nitrospirota bacterium | reverse complement strand
TTTTTTTGTCAACCTAACTCCCCTTCGTGCGTTAACTGAAATATGTCGTCGGGGAATCCTGTTTTTCTGGCTTCATTTCCCTCTCTATTTTTTGAGGCGAGGGTGTTTTTTTAGTGCAAGAGGCCGCCCCATTTGTTTTGGCGGTTTATCCGCTATTGAACGTCATTTATAAGGAGAATCATGATCATGAATCAAATCAAGGTCATTGTAATGTTTACGGTATTTTTTACGCTGACTATCAGCACTTTTTCAAATGCTCAAACGCTTGTCAGGCCGAAACCGGCGCATCAACCCGACTTGGTTACCGAAGGAAATTTGTGGGCGATTACGGGTTATCAGGATGCGTTTCGCCATGCGCCCTACGCTGCCGAGAACAGAGCGTGTTACTTCTACCTGGGTCAAAGAGGTTCACATGATCTCTACGCCTGGGTTTCCACGACCTTTCATACCTGGTGGGGTTTTGCTGAAAAAGAAGGGGATCAGGTCTTTCAATTTGGTAACTTTGCGCCAATGATTGAACGGGGCGATTTTTCCAGATGGTGGGAAATCAACTGGCGGGGCCACAGTTCATCTCAGTTTGAACTGGTCTCAAGACGAAGAGGGCGATTGGCGCCGCGTGACATGGCGACGGGTCATATCAACGCCTACATCGAACCCGGCTTTGCCAGGGTTTTTGCCAATATGAAACAAGTGCGTATCGGACGTTGTTTGCCGCAGATTGCAGCGCGGATTGAATCGGCTTTAGCGGGTGCAGATGCGCGCGATGCTGATGGCAGTGTCAAAATTACCGATGCCCTGCTGGATGTGCTCGTCAACGCATCGGCAGACATTCCCCAACGGAAGCGGGCAGACGGTTCAATCGCCGATGATCCTTTTGATCGGGATCTTGCACCAGCAGAAGCACTGTCTGTGGAATAGCAAAAATGTTTGGGCAGTCTGCATCTGAAAATTGGATGCAGACTGCTTAAAGTATGGATGAAAGTTCTGAAAGGTCGCCCAGATCGTAGTCGGTTTTTAGGTCATCTGTGGGGGGTGAAACGCGTTCCACGTTGATCCACGCCGTGTCCATACCGAGCGCTTTTGCTCCTACGATGTCGCATTGCCAACTGTCTCCGACAAAGAGGCATTCATCCGGTGCAGTGCCGAGGGCTTCACAGGCATTCAAAAAAATCTCTTTGCGTGGTTTGCGAATGCCCAACTCAGCTGAAATCACAATGGATGCAAACAGTTCTGTCAGTTTTTCCCGTTTTAAAACATGCTGAACGGTTAATGTGTCATCGAAGTTTGTAACCAATGCGATCACATATTGCGCCTGCCATTCACGCAATAGCAGCTCATGATGGGGCAATAGTTCAAGGCAGTCGGCGACGCGGTCGAGATGGATGTCCATCAGCAAGCGTTGAATTTCGTCTCGACGCGGGCCGAGGTCGGCGTCCAGGCTTTCCAGGAAAAGTTTAAATCGGGTGGAGGATAAGATCTCTTCTCCGGTTTTTTCCCGCTCCTGGAAGAGGGCTTCGCTTGTTGCCATAAAGTTGTGATGGAATTTTTCATAGGGGACAGCGCCCCGATCAAATTCCTGAAAACAGGCATAGAGTAGGGGAGTCGTGCTTTGAATCGATTCACCCTTGATTTCAATGGTGGGCAGGCGGTCGAGGCGATATTGCATGATGGTGCCGCAAAGATCAAAGAGAACGGATTTATAGCGTTTCATGCTTCTCCTTCGTTTGTGTTTCCAGGGCCTTAAGATTGCGCATCAAGCCGGATCGTTTGGCTCGGAGTAGGGGTGTCGATTTGAAGTATTTCTTAAATGTGGGCTTATCGGAAATGTTCTCAAATATGTCTTCCGAAAGAAAGGGGCCGATGCCCCGCGTTTGAGAAAATCCCGCTTCTTTTGTTGGAAGAGGCTTCCAATTATAGGGACAAACCTCCTGACAGCGATCACAACCAAAGACCCATTCATCCATCTTTCCAAGAAATTCATCCGGGATCGCTCCCTTGTTTTCGATGGTGAGATAAGAAATACAGCGGCG
>CAZRYI010000389.1:0-2035 GCA_964604255.1 uncultured Nitrospirota bacterium | reverse complement strand
ATGCGGCCGTCAAAAGCATTGACCCAAGTTTACATCTATCGAGATCCTATCGACTTTAGAAAATCACATCGAGGACTCTCTGCGATTATCGAATTGGAATTGAAACACGATCCGTTTGCAGGCCACCTCTATGCATTTACCAATCGCCAGCGTAACAAGATCAAATGTTTATTCTGGGAAGATAATGGTTTTGTGCTCTATTACAAAAGCCTGTCCGAAGAAAAATTCAAATGGCCCAAACGAACCGATGAACTCGTCACCATTACCGGCGAACAAATAAATTGGTTGCTTGATGGTTACGATATCATGCAGATGAAACCGCATAAAAAACTGGACTATGACAGTGTTTTCTAAATCTAAATTATTGATTTAATGGTACAATAAAGACATGACACTCCCCGTGCAAAATACTGAAAAAGAATCGCTAACAGAGCGAGAACTCATTGTTGAGCAACAACAAGTCATCGAAGAAAAATCCGTAGTCATCGAACAGCAAAGTGTGCGTATAAAAATCCTCGAAGAGTATTTACGCTTAGCACGACAAAAGCGATTTGGCAGCAGCAGTGAAAAACATCCAGGGCAAGAAGAAATATTTAACGAAGCCGAGTTAATCGACTGTGCCACAGAAAACGCCGAGAAAACCGAAGCCGGTGATGAAGCAGAGGAAAAATGCCCGAAGAAAAAACCTGGCCGAAAGGGGTTTTCAGCAAACATTCCACGAGAGCAAATTTACATCAACTTAACGGATGAAGAAAAAGTGGGTGCGATAGACACCTTCTACAGCAAAGTTAAAGAAGAACTCGACATCGAACCGGCTAAAGTGCGCATCTTAGAATACATGCAAGAAAAAGCTGTTTTTATTGATCAAGGCCAACGAAAAATCAAAGCCGCCGAATGTCCCAAACACCCGTTGGGTAAAACGATGGCGAGTATCGGTCTGTTGGCTTACCTCATCGTGTCAAAATACATGGATGGTCTACCGCTGTATCGTTTAGAAGGTATCCTCAAACGATATGGTGGTGATGTGACCCGCACCAGTATGGCCAGCTGGATTATTCGATTAGCCGCACAATGCCAACCACTGATACACGTGATGAGGGAGCATCAACAAACCGGTTCATTAATTCAAATGGATGAAACCCGCATCCAAGTGCTTAAAGAAAAGGGATACAAGGCCACGGGGAATAAATACATGTGGGTGACCTTAGGCGGCCCACCGAATGAACCGGTTGTGATATTTGACTACGATCCTTCGCGTGGCCACGAGGTACCGTTGCGCCTACTCGATGGATATGAAGGCTATTTACAGTCGGATGGCTATAGTGGATATGATGCGGCGAGTGCAACACTCAAGCTCGACCAAGTGGGGTGCTGGGATCACTGCCGACGGAAATTTAAAGAAGCCCAGTCCGCACAGCCGGTCAAGCAAAAAGGGCAAAGCAAAGCGGATATCGCATTGATCAAAATCGGAAAACTGTATGCCATCGAACGAAAAATAAAAGACCTAAGCCCGGAGCGAAAATACCAACAACGTCAGAAGAAAAGTCTGCCGGTATTGGAAGACCTGAAAGCGTGGATGGACAAGAATATGGGTAAAGCACCCGCCGATTCACTTATCTCTGTAGCGCTTGTATATATGAAAAATCAGTGGCCAAAGCTCACGCGTTATTGCGAAGATGGAAAAATACCGATCAGTAATATCTTGGCAGAGAACGCCATTCGACCGTTTGTGATCGGCAGAAAGAACGGGTTGTTTGCTGACACACCTAAAGGTGCGCATGCCAGTGGTATTTTTTACAGTCTGATTGAGACAGCAAAAGCCAATGAGATAGAACCCTATTCGTATCTGCATTATATTTTTAAAGAACTTCCTTATGCCGATACGATTGAAAAGATTGAGGCATTATTGCCTTGGCGGGTGAAAGATAAAGTGACGCCATTGAAAAGAAAACAGAAAACAGAAAGCAGAAAACAGAAGGCAGATTAGAAAACAACTACGTGGATAGTTTGGCGCTTACACCAGAGAAGCTAATGA
>CAZRYI010000388.1:0-2045 GCA_964604255.1 uncultured Nitrospirota bacterium | reverse complement strand
TTGCCATGATCATTTAAAAAGCCAGTACTTGAAATTCCAGAAATTAAGCCTTTTTTGCAAGTATTCGATGTTTTTGACCTTGTGTGCAACCAGGCCGATTTCCTCGGTATTTTTTAAAATCTCTTTATCCTGGCTTTTATCCAGTCCACCATTGGCGATAAAACAGCGGATGTGCTCCAGCTCACCCGCATCCAACCAAATACCGTGATCTCGACATTGATCAATGAGCACACCGGAGATTTTTCTAAAGTTTTTCCGCATCATCAACACACTGCAAAGCGGACAAGCCAGATACCCGTCATTGGCAGGAAAGGGTGGCCGATTGTACTCATAAGGAATCGATTTATCGGCATACACATCTCTCTCTGAGGTGAGTTGCAAGAACTCTCGTGTATCGAGCCAAAGGCCTTCGCAGGATGAGCAATTGTCTAAGACCGTGCCTTGATAGTCCGTGTGTGTCAGTATCGCGTCGCAGCGTGGGCAAATCGGTGCCTCGTGAAGAATTTTTGCTTTATTCTCTCCTCCACAAAAAGGGCAATGACGACTTTTTTTATTGATGGTTTTTTCACAAAATGTGCAGGGCCGTGTATTCACCATGCGTCCTCCAGTACTTTTTTATTATAGCGGATCAGGCTATTGAGCGTTGGATTTCTCACCCGGATATCATGAAATGCATCCTAAGGGCTCAGACTTCATTTGACTTTATGTCATAATTTTTAAACAATCCCAAGCATAAGCACTTGAGCAAACAATATTTTCTCACGGGGGACGCACATGAATCTTCAAAAAAAAGTGATTTTCACCGCCATCATCCTGGGGAGCCTGAGCTTTTTTTCTCCGGTTCAGGCTCAGGAACAGGGATCAAAAAAACACACACACAAAGAAGCAATGACAAACAAGGAAGGCTGTCACAAGCCCTGCAAACCTACCCACAAAAAAGGACATTCCCGACATCAGGGTGCTTTACATCTTTTTTCACCGGATTGGCACGGCACGCTTAGTGAGCATCAAAGTGTGATGGTGGATAAAATGCACCTGAATCTGATGCGAGATACCGCTGCCATCAAAGCCATGATCACGGTTAAAAAGACTGAATTGGCTGTTTTGGCAACGCAGGATCATCCCGACTCTGCAAGCTTGAATCAAAAAATAGATGAAATTTTAGATCTAAAACGACAAAAAATTCGTGCACGATATGAGCACATTGTTGAGATGCGTGAAATGCTGTCACCGGAGCAACGCATTTCCTACGATATGAGCATTATCAGCCGAGCCGCCAGCCGTAAAAAATAGGAAAGGGTGATCTTTGTCTATCAGACTGAGAATTTAATCATGGCAGAAATTGGAAAATTAAACGATTTACAGGTCGTCAAGACCCTTGATTTCGGTGTTTACTTGGATGGCGATGCGCTTGGGGAAATCCTCTTGCCCACGCGCTATGTGCCGGATGATTGTGTCATTGGCGAGATACTCGGCGTTTTTATCTACCGTGATTCAGAAGACCGCCTGATTGCAACGACCGAAACACCCTATGTCATGGTGGATGAGTTTGCCTTGCTGAAAGTCGTCGCAGTCAACAAGGTGGGGGCTTTTCTAGATTGGGGCCTGCCAAAAGACTTGATGGTGCCCTTTAGAGAGCAGAATGTCAGAATGAAAGAAGGGCAAAGCTACCTTGTCCGCGTTTATTTGGACTCAAGTTTTCGCATTGCCGCCACTGCAAAATTAGATCGCTATCTGGATAAATATCGCGTCGATTTTAGTGTCGGGCAGGAAGTCGATCTCTTGATTTGCCAGAAGAGTGACCTTGGGCACAAGGCAATCATCAATGGTACTCATTGGGGCTTGCTGCATTTTGATGACCTTTTTCAAACCTTAAAAAAGGGAGAGCAAGTCAAAGGCTTTATTAAAAAAGTCCGAGACGATTATAAAATCGACCTTTGCCTGAAAAAACCAGGTTATGAAAAAATTGACGGTATTTCAAAAACCATCATTGATACCCTGAAAAAACAAGGCGGTTTTCTTGCAATCACAGATAAAAGTGATCC
>CAZRYI010000387.1:0-2049 GCA_964604255.1 uncultured Nitrospirota bacterium | reverse complement strand
GGTCATAAAGAGCATTATCGGGGTGCTGAATATGCCATTGAATTTGTTCCTAAAATTAAACTTGAAATTGCGGTCAAGGATGCCGAAGAAGAAAAAGTTGTTGCGGCCTTGATGGCATCGGCAAAAACAGGATCCATCGGTGACGGCAAGATTTTTGTCTCTGCTCTTGATGAGGTGGTTCGAATCCGAACCGGAGAAATGGGAGAGAGTGCCCTGTAATATCAATTAAGCTATCTATTCTTAATATAGGGAAGATCCAAAAGACTTCATCGGGTCTTCCCTATATTTATTTCCTTCCTTTTTTTTTATTCTTTAATGCTCCCCTATATATTATCTAGCGTTCGTCTGTGATATCCTGCACGGCTTTTTTATCTTCGTTGACAAGACACCTTTGGGTGGTATAGTTGTTTTTTAGATATTCTCTTTTCTGAAGTACGGCGGGTTAAAATTTCACACTGATGACAGTGATTCTAAGTATAGTTTTTCTTCCTTTCGCTGCTTCCCTTCTGATTTTGTTGCTCTCCCCCCGGCTTCAAAAATTGGATGTTGGGAAGAAGCTCGGCGCTGTCGTTGCCACAGTTCCGCTTATCGTCTTTGTGTTCATCCTCTTTCTGAGCAATCAAATTGCCAGTCAGGGTCCACTTACCTTCCACATTCCCTGGGTGCCATCCTACGGTATAGAACTGTCTTTTCTGGTTGATGGTCTAAGTATCCTTTTTGGTCTATTGATTTCCGGGATTGGACTTCTGGTGGTGATTTATTCCATCTGGTACCTTTCCGACAAAGAAGACAAAGTCAAATTCTACCTCTACCTCATGATGTTCATGGGGGCCATGCTGGGTGTGGTTTTTTCCAATAACCTGATTGGATTGTTCACCTTCTGGGAACTCACCAGTATCAGTTCCTTTTTGCTCATTGGGTTCTGGTATCACAAAGATGCCTCGCGCTACGGGGCAATGAAAGCCCTGATTATCACTGGTTTGGGTGGCATTGCCATGCTGGCCGGTTTTATTTTGCTCTATATCATTACCGATACCTTCGATATCTCAAAAATTCTAAGTATGGGCGATGTAATCCGAAGCAGCAGCCTGTACGTGCCCGCGCTTATTTTGATCTTTCTGGGTTGTGCGACAAAATCGGCCCAGTTTCCTTTCCATGTCTGGCTGCCAAATGCCATGGAAGCCCCGACACCCATCAGTGCCTATCTGCATTCTGCAACGATGGTCAAAGCAGGGATCTTCCTGGTTGCAAGGCTTTCCCCTGCATTTTCAGGCACGGCTTTTTGGACCTACCTTGTTGCAGGCGTAGGATTGACGACCATGCTGGTCGGGGGTGTGCTCGCTATTAAACAGACGGATTTGAAAGGTTTATTGGCCTATTCGACCATTAGCCAGCTCGGTATGATTATGGCGATGTTCGGTTTTGGCACACAATATAGTGCGGAAGCAGCGATTGTTCATATATTGAATCATGCCTCCTTCAAAGCGGCACTCTTCATGGTGGTGGGCATTATTGATCATGGCTGTGGTACCCGAGATTTAAAATACGTCGGTAATTTAAAAAAGGACATGCCGCATTCTTTTAAGATAGCGCTTGTGGGATGTCTTTCAATGGCGGGCTTGCCAATCTTTGGTGGTTTTATCAGCAAGGAAATGTTTTATGAATCGACTCTGAACATTCCCTTTCTGAATGTGCCGATGCTCATTCCGGTTTTTGTTGTCGTTGCCAGTATTTTCACCGTGGCGTATTCATTTAAATTTTTGATCTGGGGATTCTTTTATCAAGCGCCGGAAAGTCCTCCCCATCACGCACATGAGGCACCGGTCTTGGGATGGATCTCAGCCGCAATCCTGGCGACAATCGCCCTGTTGCTTGGTATTGCCCCCGGACTTTTCAGTCATGCCATTTTAGAACCAGCGGCAGCAGCCGTTTCTGGACAAAAGGCTGATCTGAATCTCGGCTTGTGGCATGGCGTGAATACGGCCCTTGTGATGAGCTTTTTTACGGTCGCACTGGGCGGTTTTCTCTTTTTTCGCTTAAAAAAAGTGA
>CAZRYI010000386.1:0-2054 GCA_964604255.1 uncultured Nitrospirota bacterium | reverse complement strand
GGCATGCCGATTTGCCAGGCTTCTAAGACCTCTGGGGAGATCTCCCCGATCTGGCCGACATTTTTATTTTCTATCATGATGGCACCGGAACGGCCTTCGATGAAGCTGGGGTGGGGGGTCGGTTCGAGACGGATCGGTAGCTTGAGGCGATGAAAGAGGGCTTCTAAGACGGCGTGCAGTTCGGAAAAATTGGCACTCGGATGGGCGATCAATGCGCCCAAGTGGATGAGGGTTTCTGTGTGGGCATTGGTGTTTGGGGCCATACGGGCAATTTCCCCAACTTCAAAGAGTTTGTGCGGATAATAGGCTTTGGAGCTGTTGCCTTCCGCTCTGAGCAATACCGGCAACAGCCAGGAGCGTAGCAGGGAAAATCGCTCCGTCATGGGGTTTTGAATTTCGACGATGGCCGTTTCAGGACGTGCTGTTTGATCAGATCTGAGTCCCATTTTACCAATAAAATCTTCAGACGAACCCAGGATATTTGAGACAATTTCTTCAAAACCGAAACCCACCATTGCAATGCGAATGGCATCTGAAAATTGTTCGATGCGGGAGAGTGAGCCGACGGTGTATGTCGAAGGAACGTCGGGTGTAAAACTATCGTAACCACGCGAAATGGCGAAATCTTCCACCAAGTCAATCGAATGCATCAGGTCATCCCGGTAGGGGGCCGAGGTGATGCTCAAGTGTTCTGCTTCCGTTTTAACTGAAAGTCCATAGCGTTCAAAAACTGAGACGGCTTCGTCCATTTTGACTGATTCGCCCAAGACACGGTTCAGGGCCTCAAGTTTCAGCGAGACCGGTCGGGAAAGATCATAAGGGGTCTGGAAGTTGGTACCGAAGGCGGTTGCTTCCGGGTATTCCAGCTCAACCGGCTCAATGGTTGCGCCTCTGTCGCTGAGGTTCGCGGCAAAAATATTGAGGGCCAATGTCACCATACGCAGGTCAGTCCCCGTGACTTCGACAAAGAGTTCGCTGTCACCTACTGCCACTTCGCCAAGGGCGCGGCTGTTGATGATGGGCGGAAAAGAAAGGACTTCACCACTTGCATCGCGCAGAATCGGAAATTGTTTGGCCCCTGCCAAGGTGGAGGCATAAGCAATGCCTTTCGGGTGTTCTTCGATGATTTCTTTTAAGCTCATTGCCTTTTCAAATCCAAGCGGAACAAAGCGGCAGCCTTCTGGATCAACCAGGTCGTAAGTCACTGGAAATTGGATTTTTTGCAGACGGTAGAGTCCAATCGAAACGGTTTGTCGTTTCCGACCGAAGCTATCGGCCAGCTTTTCCTGAGATTGAATGAGTTGCTCCAAAATCGCTTCTGTCACACGCAGCCCGCGTGAAATACAAGCGACCACGTAGGGTCGAACGCCGGAAACTGCTTTTGAAACAGAAACTTTTTGAGTGGCAGTGGTCGATGGTTCAAAAAAGGGATAGCGCTCAGACCAGGGCCGTGTCGCAGGTAGGACTTGTCGGGCGATGCCTTCGGGAGACCAAAGGTCGGGACGATTGGTATCGTTTAACTCGATTTTGACGGAGTCGGTTTCAGGGAAAAAATCCTTCACTTCCCCCTTCACCTTTTCAAGCAGGGTTTCGAGTCTTTCCTGATCCAGTGTTTCTTTTAAAAGTGATTCGATATCACGAATACTTACTTCAATGGTCGGCATAGTTCAGTGAGATCCTTATGAATTCAGCTTTCTCTTTACGATCAATTATTTGGCTTGAACAATATGTTGTTTTTCTCTGATCAGTCCCAGGTCGGATGAAAAGAGATCTCGAATATCTGAAATGCCTAAGGCAATCATCGCCATTCGGTCTAGCCCCAGACCCCAGGCAATCACCGGCACATCCACTCCGAGCGGGCCGGTCACTTCGGGACGAAAAAGTCCCGCGCCGCCCAACTCCATCCATCCCAATTTTGGGTGACGAACGTGCATCTCGACCGAGGGTTCGGTGAAGGGAAAGTAGGCGGGTAGAAATTTAATCTCTTCAGCTCGAGCCACCTCTTTCGCAAACTGTGTCAGCAGGCCAAGCAGGGTACGGAAATGAATTTCTTC
>CAZRYI010000385.1:1179-2073 GCA_964604255.1 uncultured Nitrospirota bacterium | reverse complement strand
ATTGAAATGCCAGAAATGGATGGCATCGAAACACTGACTGAAGCCCGAAAGCTTTATAAAGACCTGCCCATCATCATGTTCAGTACTCTTACAGAAAGAGGCGGGTCTAAAACTTTAGAGGCCTTGGCATTGGGAGCCACCGACTACGTTACCAAACCTGCCAATGTGGGCAGTGTTTCTATAGCCAAGCAACGGATTCGCGATGAATTAATCCCAAAAATAAAAATGTTTTGTGCGGGAAAAGCTGGCACAGCAACTCCTGTTGCAGCAATCCCAAAGCCGATTGAGAAAACTGCAGCACCTGTTATTAAAAAGCAGTTCCGCCCCCGGCCCGCCAATCAGAAAATAGAAATAGTCGCAATTGGGGTCTCAACAGGAGGACCCAATGCCCTGGCAGAATTATTCCCCACTCTTCCCGGGGATCTTCCCGTGCCCATAGTTTTGGTGCAACATATGCCACCTTTTTTCACAAAACTTCTGGCTGAGAGGTTATCGAGCAAATCACCTGTGGATATTCAGGAGGGAAAAGCCGGCGAAAAACTACAACCCGGAAAAGCATGGATCGCGCCAGGGGATTACCATATGGTTCTGGAAAAAAAAGTCGATGGCGTTTACCTCAAAACCAATCAGGAGGCGCAGGAAAATTCCTGTCGACCTGCGGTAGACCCTCTATTCCGTTCGGTCGCTGATATATACGGCCCGAATGTACTGTCTGTGATATTAACGGGGATGGGACAAGATGGAATGAAAGGCTGTGAGCAAATTAAAAGCAAAGGGGGCTATGTAATTGTTCAAGACGAGAAAACAAGTGTGGTGTGGGGAATGCCAGGGTTTGTTGCTCGGGAAGGACTGGCCGATGAAATTTTGCCACTAAACCAGATAGGACCAAAAATC
>CAZRYI010000385.1:0-1169 GCA_964604255.1 uncultured Nitrospirota bacterium | reverse complement strand
TTGTGAAAAAAAACCGCTAGCCCTTCCTCTACTAGCTGGCTTCGACCACGCTGGTGCTGACATTTACTGCCTTCTCGGCATCCAGAATCAAAAGTAATTTACCTTCCAGCTTATAAATCCCGCGGACCAGTTTTCTGACCTCTTCCGGGATGGTTTCAGGAGTTCGCTCAAAGACTTCTTCAGAAACTTCTAAAACATCACCAATTGCATCGACAAGAAGGCTAACAACATTATCGCCATTTCGAACCACAACATTCATGGGGAGCTTGTCTTCTGGTAATTTGCTTATGCTTAATCGCTGTCTGAGGTCAATCGCCGTGATGATCTGGCCTCGCAAATTGATCAAACCGCGGATTTCTGGAGGTGCCAAGGGAATGTGTGTCATCTCCTGATAGCGAAAAACCTCTTGCACGGTTTCAACAGCTACTCCAAAAAAATGGTTGTCCAGATAAAATGTACAAAACTGTTTTTCTTCTGACATCAGTTAACCTCCTCTGCTAAAGCCAAATCGGTTGTTTCGATTAGGAAACTTGGGTCGGCATCTTTAACAATGCTTTCGATGTCAAGCAAGTCTGTCACCCGATCCTGCACCACAATAGTTCCAAGAACACCTGCGCGATTAGCTCCTCGCTTAACCGTGATATTTTCGTCAACAATATCTATGATGCGCCTCACCACCAGACCAACACTTCTTTTGTTGCGGGTGAACACCACCGCTTGCATTAACTCATTGGGATCAGACCCTTGACTTCCCCCTTCCGCCACATTGAGATATTTTTTCAGATAAATCAAAGGCATGATTTCACCACGATATTGAACCACATCCTGATCTCCCGATTGTTCAATATCCGAGCGCTTAAACTCTTCCAGTCTGGCAACTTCTGAGAGTGGAATGGCCATACGGTCATCGTCTTCCAAACCAAATACCAACAAGGTCTGCCGATCTCCCGCCAAAGTCTGGGTGGATTGTGCAACTGCCATTGTTTTCTCTGAATGTTCGGCAATAACGCGGGCTTTTTGGGCCAATCCCATAACATCCAAAATCAATGCCAATTTGCCATCGCCCATAATTGTTGCGCCCGAGAAAGCTGCAAGCCCTTTCAATTGTTCTCCCAAAGGTTTAACGACAATTTCTTCAGTATCGCTAATGCCCTCTACAACCAAGCCGA
>CAZRYI010000384.1:0-2083 GCA_964604255.1 uncultured Nitrospirota bacterium | reverse complement strand
CTTCCAGGATTTTCTCTGGGGATTTGGGATGCGTTACGCCATGGTTTCGGGTTATTTGGCCGCACAGAGCATTATTCAGGAGGTCTCCTACGATGTGCTCTGGAAAGTAGAATTACTGCCCTTTCTCCAGGCAGGCATGGTCAACAGAATGTTGATTGATCGTTTTGGCGCAACGGCTTATCGCATGTTAATGAAACAGTTAAAAGGACAAGATGAAATCCGTCCCTTCATGAAGAAACAGTACGGCATGAGCTTCACAAAAAGCCTGTTGCTGCCTTTTGCGAAGCGACATGTGCAAAGCCGCGTCAAGGACGAACGCTGTATCCACCCGACAAAGTGCGATTGTGTCTGGTGTCGCTGTGCAAAAGAGGTCTGAAAACTTGAGAAGAAATTAAATGAGGAGGAAAATGATGAACAATCATACCAAAACAATTTTCACCGCCCTGCTTCTCCCGTCCCTGATGATCTTTTTCTTTGTACCGGTCGCTGCGGCGGCAAATGTCGAAAGAGGCCAGAAGATCTACCGCTTCAAGTGTGCAAAATGTCATGGCAGCGCTGGAAAAGGTGATGGGCCCATGGCAAAGCTGCTCAAGCCCCCTCCCGCCAATTTTTCGGCAGCAGGTTTTTTTGATTCACGACCCGACGCCGCCCTGAAAAAATCCATCCTGAAAGCCAAAGCACCCATGCCTTCTTTTCAGGCAGAGCTGGACAGCGGACGTTTGAAAGAAAGCGATATCGACGCGATTATCGACTACATCAAAACTTTTGCGGAGCCTTCAAAATAGGGGACGACTCATCATGAGACGTTTTTGGATCGGCTTTGTTATCTTGCTGGCTTTCGCTTTGGGGTTCTTCTGGAGTCCGTTTTCAAAGACGGTCTTGAGTCAAACTTCGGAGACCCTTTCGAGTCGTTCTTCTGATGAAGAAGAAGCCCCTCAGCAACCCATTGCCTTCAGCCATGTGATTCATGCAAAGACCAATCAAATCCCCTGTCAGTATTGCCATGTCTACGCCCGTCGCTCACCGGTTGCGGGTGTGCCTTCTGTGGAGCGTTGCATTGCTTGCCATCGTTTGATCGACCTGACCTCCCCCGAGCTAGAAAAACTTAAGGGCTATTGGGATCGCAAGGAAAGCATTCCCTGGGTGAAGGTGAATGATCTGCCCGATTTTGTGCGATTTTCCCACAAACGACATATTGCTCGGGAGATTACCTGTGAACGCTGTCATGGCCCCGTAGAAACGATGGAACAAGTGAGGAAGGGGCCGATTCAAAAAATGCCGGATTGTGTGCAATGCCACCGGGCTGAAAAGGCCCCGGTGGATTGTTGGACCTGTCATAAGTGAGATAAGCACATGAGCGAAATCAGCCGCCGCAACTTTTTAAAAGTTCTGGGTGTCACCGGGGCGACGCTGGCCGGTTGCTCCACGCAGCCGCCCGAAAAGTTAATCCCTTACTGGGTGCCGCCGGAAGAAGTGATCCCCGGCAAGGCGACCTGGTATGCGACAACGTGCCAGGAATGCCCCGCTGGATGTGGGATGCAAGTGCGTACCTTGGATGGGCGTGCAATCAAAGTGGAGGGCAATGCACAGCATCCGATCAATGCCGGTGGACTTTGTGCCCGTGGACAAGCCGTGCTGCAAGGACTCTACAATCCCGACCGCATTCGACAGCCCCTTTCCCGAAACCATGCCGGGGCGCTTCTGCCGACGAGCTGGGCAAAAGCAGAAGAGCGCCTCACAAAACAACTGTCTGAATTGATCCGAAAAGGTACAGCAGATCGCATCGTTTTACTCACACCTCACTTGAACGGAAGCCTGGGTCTTCTGATTGAGCACTGGATGAAAAAAATTGGTTCTACGCAACATTTTTCCTACGAACCTTTTGCGTATGAAGCCCTACAAGAAGCCGCCCAGATTGTTTTTGCACAAAAAGGGCTGCCCCGTTACGAGATTGAAAAGGCCGAGCTGCTACTTTCTTTTGGGGCCGATTTTTTAGAAACATGGCGCTCCCCGGTTTCTCAGTCCAAAGGCTTTGCAAAGATGCGGGCCTATCATCACGGGCATATCGGCAAATTTTATTATA
>CAZRYI010000383.1:0-2099 GCA_964604255.1 uncultured Nitrospirota bacterium | reverse complement strand
TGGAACCGGGAACTTCCCAAAGAAACGGGCTACCAAATGTATTCGAGTCCCAACTTTGACTCCAGCCCCAGAAAGGCACCTGATGGAATTTCGCTTGCCTGCCTTTCCTGTCACGATGGGTCCGTCGCCGTAGACTCTGTTTTGAGACCACCTCGATTCCATGACATTAATGACAGCGGAGTTAAACATCGCATGACACTAGAGGGCGAACCGGGCAGCGATGCCTGTTCAAAGTGTCATAACCGGAACGAAGGGGCTTATGGCGGTATCTCTGGAGCCCACGATGCGACCATTCGCTATTTCACAAAAGACTTACGGGACGACCATGCCTTTTCAATGGCTTACCCGACGCTTGATTTAGATCCGCAATTTAACCAGCCGACGATCTTGAAAACAGATGGGGGGCGCATGTTTCCAAACGGAATTCAGACTTTTGAGGGCGATAAAGTCCAGTGTGCCTCCTGCCACGACATCCATGATCCCGACGAAAAAAATTTGGAAGGGCGCGATCCCTTCCTCAGAACCTCTAACCGGGGGAGCGCACTTTGTCTGACCTGTCACCAAAAATAGAACTGCACTCTTCTTTGAAACAATTGAGTCAACTAAAGCAGCCGATGAAACAAACAGTGCGGACTCTTTCTCTGTTCCTTGTTCTGGCTGTCCTGGCAAGCACTTTAGTTGGCTGCGGCAAGAAGGCCATCCGTTCAGAAGCGGAGCTTGTCTGGCCCCACCCACCTGAAAAAGCCCGTATTCAATTTGTCAAAACAATCTCGTCATCTGAAGACGTCGAAGAAAAAGGCTTTTTTGAACGCATGAAGGACATTCTTTTCGATGAGTCTTCGGTTGCGAGGCTGGTTAAACCCTATGCCGTTTTTGCTGCTCCGAACGGTCGGCTTTATGTTGCCGACTCCGGGTGGCGGAAGGTTCTTGTATTTGACGAAGCTGGAAAACGGTTTTCTATGATTGGTGTTGACGGCCCCGGTGCCCTTGCCGGCCCGCTCGGTGTTACCGTGGATACAGCAGGGCGTGTTTATGTGACCGATACTGTCTTGAGGAAAGTGCTTGTCTACGATGCTTCGGGGAAACACCTGTTCAACATGGGCGACATGAACCTGCTAGAGCGGCCTGTCGGTATCGCGCTTAATAATGATCTCAAGCGGGTCTACGTTGTCGATACGCGAAAACACAAGGCCTTTGTTTTTGATTTTGAAGGGAACTTCCTTTTTGAATTCGGCCAACGCGGCAGCGGAGATGGACAATTTAATTTCCCCGCCAATCTCTTTATTGACGGGGCTGGAAAAGTCTATGTCACTGACATGAACTTCAGAGTGCAAATTTTTGATGCCGAAGGGCAGTTTATTTCAAAATTCGGTAATGTCGGCACTGGTTTTGGTCAGTTTTCCCTGCCAAAGGGCATCGGAGTGGATTCACAGGGACATATCTACGTGGTGGACGCTCGATTTAACAATGTCCAGATTTTCAAAGCCTCAGGGCAGTTACTGCTTTTTTTCGGAGAGTTTGGCGGGCGAAAAGGACAGTTTTGGCTCCCGGCAGGGTTATCAATCGACAAACAAGACCGAATTTATGTTGCAGACCAATACAATCACCGGATCAATGTCTTCCAATATCTCAAAACTTCCCAGCAAGATGCCCCTCTCACTTCGGGTTCAGCCGTCTCTCCGGCCATTCCAGAGGAACCTCCCGCAACATTTGAGTTCTTCGGAGGAGAAAGCCCGGAACCGCCTTCCGAAGCAGCAGCCCCAGCGCCTGAAGTCGAGCCTGTAGCGCCGGAAAAAACACCTAAGAAAAAGCCCTTTAACTTTTTTGAAACACCAGTGGCTCCAAAAAAAGCTGAAGTCCCTGAAACCCCTGATGCCTCGGGAAGCGCTGCTACAGGTGCGACCACAGGCACTTCCGCCCTTGAAAAAGGAGACTCCGAGACGAAATGAAGGGCGGATTGACTCGATTTTTCCTATTTTTCTTACTAATGGTTCTGGCCGGAATCCATGGCTCGCCCGGATTTGTCCGTGGATCAGAAGATATTCGGCATACAAAACACAACCTCGCCGCGAACCCGGATATCCTGGCCGGAGAAGGCA
>CAZRYI010000382.1:0-2099 GCA_964604255.1 uncultured Nitrospirota bacterium | reverse complement strand
CCGCTGCCTGCACAGCTGTCGCTTCATTTCATACCTCTCACCAACGATAACATCGGCTTTTGGGATGACTATGTCCGCGCGATGCGGATGATTGCGCTCAACCGGGATTTCAGCCAAGCACTGAAGTCCGGTTGGTCGAATGCCGTGAAAGGCTTTGTAGATGCGCTCGAAGCCTTCAACTTAACACCAAGTAGCGAGGTCTGGATTGCCGCTGCGACCTTTGGTCCGATCTCGGAGCATGATTTTGCCCTGTCAGCCGTTAACATTGAGATGTGCATGACAGTGACAACCCACCCAAACGTTCAGCTCACAACACACATGGGCATATTCCGATCACCGCTCCGGCGTTTAAAGATATCCTCCCTCGACGGCTTGCGGCATCTGAATATGTATCGCACCGGCGAGATTGTTGATCTGTTAGAGCGGGACTGGTCCTATTTACGCTCCGCCCCTCGCCTTTCAGGTCAACTACATGCCTTTGCGGCCAAACGCTGTTTACAAGACTGTAGTGGGGTCAAAAAGCTCTACATGATCACAGCACCTCTGGCAAAGATGTTGGAAATCATGAGAAGTAGTTATGCTGGGCACGCGACAGAAAAAATCAAGTTTCTTTCTAAGGAGCAAATCGTGGTCATCAACGGAGCTGAGTTCCCGCTTGGGGCAGGTGGGCTGGATAAGTACGTCTGGCTCGAAAAACTGGTTGACCTGGAGGGAGACCGCCCCAAGATTGCCATCGATATCAGAGCGTTGGCGCAATCCATAGAGGAGCGTACACGTGTCGAAGCGGCGCTTGACTGGCTTGACAAATGGGCCTAACGGCACCACCCCTTCCAATAATTCTTTAAATAAATCGATTGCACACGGTTCGCCCCGTTAATTTAAAACTGATAGCGCATTTCGGTGTAGACTCGGTCATTTTGATCAAAAAATCCGATAAAGTGTAGATCATCGGTATTGACGCGTCCCGGTGTGCCTTCAAAAAGATCCACCCCGAAAGTGAGTAGAAGACCATCGTTCCATTGATAGGAGATACGGGGGCGAATCATGGCTTCTTTGTCGTTGATCATGTAGAGGGTCAAGATGCGAAAAAGCACCCGATTATTCAGAAACTCGCGACGGAGCAAGAGACTGGCCCCGCTTTCCACCTGGTCGGCAATGATCAGGTTGGTGTAGTTCATGATGATTTGCTGAGAGAATTGAAAGAAGGTTTCGATTTTTCCGGGAAGACGGGTATCAAAACCGACGCCGTATTTAAAAAATTGCCGTTCTAATTCTTCAATATCTGAAACACCATCATTATTCAGGTCGGTTGGCAGAGTGCCGAAGTTTTTTCCCAAGACATAGGCAAATTCCCCTTTGATGACATTGGCACCCAGACCCCTCGAAAATGAGAACCCGAATGTTTTCAGGCGATGGTAGCGTGGCACAAAGTCGGTAGAACGCTGTGAGAGCTGGGCATTCAAGCCGAAGATCGTTCTAGAGGCGGTTGGGAAATCGTCCCAGCCTTCAAAATAGCTGAAGGCCAAATCACTTCCGAGCTGCTGTGTGCTTAAGCGCAGTCCGAACTCAGTATTCTCAAAAGTTTTTGCAGGTGTTGAAAGTCCAGGAGGCAGTTGAAACTCCTCCCACTCCGTGCCTGCGGCAGCGGGGCGATTGAAGAGTAATTCTGGAATCCAGACCAGTTCCAAGGACATGTTTTGAAGGTAGATGTCCGCTTTCGCCATCCAGATTGGAATGGTTTTATCGGTTAATTCCCGAAGAATGAATTCTCTGAAGTCGAGTGGATTGAGTTCATCCGTGATGCGGAAGCCTTCGATGACGCCCCAGCGGTTAATCTGTTTTCCAATTCTGAGATCCACCCTATCAAAATAAATATCGGCATAAAGCTCCCTTAAGTCTGCTTCAAATGGATCCACTTCTGGAATTTCTCTGGGTTCGGTCGATTCAAAGCGATCCTGAAAGGGATTGATGGTTGTCAGCGCACTCAGATCGTAAATGGCATCATAAGAAAGCCTACCGATTGCCGTCACGACCAGGTCACGGCTGTAGTCGTAACGGGCTTCGAGTTCATAATAATTCAGCAGTTTTGTGAAGGTTGG
>CAZRYI010000381.1:0-2103 GCA_964604255.1 uncultured Nitrospirota bacterium | reverse complement strand
TGCCCGTTTTTTTGCCGAGCCAATCGGCTTCGACGTATTTTCTTAATAAGGGGGCAGGGCGGTATTTGCTGTCGCTGAATTCGGTGTAGAGGATCTCCATGACGTCGAGACAGACGTCCAACCCAATCATGTCAGCCAGGGCGAGCGGGCCCATGGGATGTCCGGCACCCAGCTTCATGGCGCTGTCGATCTCTTTAGCGGTCGCAACACCTTCAGTCAGAGCGAAAATCGCTTCATTGATCATTGGCAACAAAATCCGATTTAAAATAAAACCAGGGTAATCCTTGGAGACAACGACCTGTTTTCCGAGGCGCTCGACAAACTGCTTTGCAGTGTTAAATGTTTCATCCGAGGTATGCCAGCCCCGTACAATTTCGACCAGGGGCATCAGCGGCGCTGGATTCATAAAGTGCAGTCCGATGAAGCGCTCCGGGTGTGTCACGGTTGAAGCGAGCCTTGTGATCGGGAGGGAGGAAGTATTGCTGGCAAAGAGGGTTTCATGATGACAAAATTCATCAAGGCCCTCAAAAATATCGATTTTGATTTCCTCTTTTTCCGGCACGGCCTCAATGATCAAATCGCATTGGATGAGTTCTTCAAATTTTGTGGTTATTTTAATATTTTTTAATGTTTTTTCCCGAACCCAATCGGTGAGTTTCCCCCTCTTTACCGCCTTGTTCAGGTTTCTCGTAATCTCTTCAAGTGCTTTTTCCAGTATGGTGTATTCCAAATCGTAGAGGACGATGTGCTGAACGGTGTTTGCGACAAGTTGTGCAATGCCCCGTCCCATCTGCCCCGCACCCACGATGCCAACAGCATTTAAATCCATTCTTTTCTAAACCCCTTTCTTATTTTTCCATGATTCTTGCGATCTTTTCGATTGAGTCACTTATGATTGGTATTATCGCTTCCGTTCGATCAAAAGTGCAAGCGCTTCTCCGCCACCAATGCACAAAGAGGCGATGCCACGCCTTAGATTGCGATCTTCTAAGAGGTGGATCAAGGTCGTGAGGATGCGCGCGCCACTTGCACCAATCGGATGCCCAAGCGCAACCGCCCCGCCCCGCAAGTTCACCCGATTATTTTCAAGGCCCAAGATCCGCATGACTGCGATGGAGGAGGCAGCAAAAGCTTCATTGATTTCAAAGAGATCAATCTCCCGCAAAGACAGTTTGAGCTTTTCAAGTAGACGGGTGATAGCTGCGGCTGGGGCGATGGTGAATTGTGCCGGTGCGGTCGCGGTCATTGCAGTACCGCCGATAAAGGCCCGAACCGGCGCGCCATGCCGGGCAGCCGCAGCTTCCGACATCAATACCAATGCTGAGGCTCCGTCGCTCAAAGGAGAAGCATTGCCAGCTGTGACCTTGCCTGCTTTGTCAAAAACCGGCCTTAATTTTTTGAGGCGATCAGCATTAGCTCGCGCAGGTTCTTCATCTTCAAGCAGAGAAGCTGTCTCAACGATTTCTCGATTAAAATCCCCGGCCTGCTGTGCCGCTTTTGCGCGTTCGTAACTTTCAATGGCAAAGTCATCCAGTTCTGTGCGTGTCAGCCCATATTCACCCGCACACAATTCCGCTGCCGAACCCATATGAAAATCGTTGTAAACATCCCACAAACCATCGTGAATGATGCTATCAATCAATTTTGCGTGGCCGATGCGTCTACCCGAGCGCGCTCGTTCCAAGAGGTAGGGCGCATGGCTCATGCTCTCCATCCCACCTGCGACAACCACTTCCGCGTCTCCTGAAGCAATGGCCTGAGCCCCGATCATCACGGCTTTCAGGCCCGAACCACAAACTTTATTCAATGTTGTGCAGGGAATGCTTTCGGGCAGTCCGGCACCCAATGCTGCCTGACGAGCGGGGGCTTGACCCAAACCGGCAGAGAGTACATTGCCCATGAGAACTTCATCAATGACTTCAGGCGGAATACCTGCAAGATCAACTGCTTTGCGGATGGCGATGCTGCCGAGCTGTGTAGCGGATTGGGAGGAGAGTCCTCCCTGGAATCGACCGATGGGGGTTCGGACGGCGCTTGCGATCATCACCTTCTGCATTTCTAAAACCCCCGTAGCGGTTCTTGTACCCTCTCATTGTAACATAC
>CAZRYI010000380.1:0-2114 GCA_964604255.1 uncultured Nitrospirota bacterium | reverse complement strand
AATCGTGCCATCACACTCAGAGGGTTTTAGACCATTTCATCTGCCGTCACCGGGAAGAGGAGTATTTTGATGGAAAAGAAGCAACAACAATTTTCGCTTTGGTACTTCATCCTCATGTTTGCTCTATTGACGGTTGTGCAGAGTCTGTTTCTTTCTCCTCATGTCGAAAACCTTACATACAGTGATTTCAAAACCCTCTTAAAAACGGCACAGATCGAAGAGCTTACTCTTGGAACACAGCGAATCAATGGCAGCGTTTCGATCAAGGGTCTGGAAAAAGTCCTTCCACCGGAGAAAATTTCCCGACTTGAAAAAACCCTGGAAAAAAACAATGAAGGGGATGGTGTTCACCGGTTTTCGACGATTCGGGTCGATGATCCTAGTCTGATACAAGACTTGGAAAAAGCCAATGTCCGTTTTAAGGGGCAGGTCGAAAGCACCTGGTTGGCAACACTGCTCTCCTGGGTGCTGCCCGCAATCATTTTTGTCGGGATTTGGTCTCTCATGATGCGAAGGATGGGTGGCGCAAGTGGTGTGATGGAAATCGGGAAAAACAAAGCAAAGGTTTATGTCGAAAAAGAAACCGGCGTCACCTTTGACGATGTGGCCGGTATTGATGAAGCACGGGAAGAACTCATGGAAGTGGTCTCCTTTTTAAAAAACCCGGAACGCTACCGTCGCCTCGGTGGCAATATTCCAAAAGGGGTGCTCCTGGTCGGGGCACCCGGCACAGGAAAAACCTTGCTGGCGAAGGCCGTTGCCGGAGAAGCCGCCGTGCCTTTTTTCAGCATGAGCGGATCGGATTTTGTTGAGATGTTTGTGGGTGTGGGTGCAGCCCGCGTGCGGGATCTTTTTGCTCGCGCTCAGGAAAAAGCCCCCTGCATCATCTTTATTGACGAACTGGATGCGATGGGAAAAGCCCGCAGCATCAGCCCGATGGGAGGCAATGATGAACGTGAGCAAACCTTAAATCAACTCCTGGTGCAGATGGATGGTTTTGACACCAACAAAGGCGTCATCATCATGGCTGCCACCAATCGACCTGAAATATTAGACCCCGCCCTGCTTCGTCCCGGACGCTTCGACCGGAATGTGGCGATTGACCGACCGGATGTGAAAGGGCGTGAAAAGATACTCAAGGTTCACATCAAAGGCGTGAAGATTTCTGCTGACCTGGATATCACGGTCATTGCCGCAAAAACGCCCGGTTTTGTGGGGGCTGACCTGGCCAACCTGGTGAACGAAGCGGCACTGCTTGCCGCACGAAAAGAAAAAGAATCCGTTGAATTAGCCGATTTTGATGACGCGATTGATCGCATTGTCGGGGGACTCGAAAAGAAAAACCGCGTCATCAATCCGCAGGAAAAAGAAACCGTCGCCTATCACGAAGCAGGACATGCCCTTATTGCCATGTTTCGTAAACATGCCGATCCGGTAGCAAAAATATCCATCATTCCGCGCGGCATTGCGGCGTTGGGTTATACGCAACAACTCCCAACTGAAGATCGTTACCTCTTAAAAAAAACCGAATTATTGGATCGTCTGGATGTCCTGCTTGGCGGTCGGGTGGCGGAAGAGATTATTTATGACGACATTTCGACGGGTGCCCAGAACGATCTTCAGCGGGCCACAGATCTTTCTCGTCACATGATTACACAATACGGCATGTCCGAACAGCTCGGTCTGGTGACTTTTGAATCCCCACGTTCGGCCACAGGTTTCGACATGGGGATGTCACATTCCCAAAAGGAATATAGCGAAAAAACGGCTCAAACCATTGACGAAGAAATTCAGTCGCTTCTTAGCGCATCGCATGGCCGGGTTAAAGAAACTTTGGGCAAAAAACAAGACCTGCTGGAAGCCCTTAAAAGCCGCTTGCTTGAAAAAGAAGTGGTCGAGCGTATTGAGCTGGAAAAACTAATTCAGGAATACGATCAGAGCGATTGAACGGGAAATAGATAAACACAATGTTGGACTTTATCCCAACAAAGAAGGAGGTGTGTCATGAAAATAAAACGTGTGATTTTTTCGGGATTTTTTTTGGCAGTGCTACCGCTATTGTCATCCTGCGGCACCATGGTTCCGCCAGGGCAAATGGCGATGAAGAACATCAT
>CAZRYI010000379.1:0-2133 GCA_964604255.1 uncultured Nitrospirota bacterium | reverse complement strand
ATCCTGTAAATCTTGTTACTCCTGTCTCAAATAAAAAGAATCCAAGTCGAATCATCCCTAGCTGATCGCCCTGGAGATTGTATAGGTAGTGCCTGGCCGAAAACCCTTCGCACCAAACAGGCGTAACGTTTATATCTAAAATTCATTTCCGAATGTTTCTGGCTCAGAACGAAAGTAACGCAACGAGAGCTTAAAAACGTAAGGATTCGTTGATTATTAACTGCCAATTCCCATGATTTTCACTTATCTTCGCGCCATGCGAAAATCATTCGAAGTGCAACTAGCCCTTGGAGCCACCCCTATTGAAAAAATCGAATTCCCCACAAATTCACGAGACGAAATGCCACCCGTTCTCGCGGCACTCCAATGGATTTTCACCACACCTGAAATCAACAAAGAAGTCTTCACTCTTCTTGAAAAGTCGATCAACCCGATAGGCAAATCGACTGGACGCCCCGGCATGGATCTCTGGCAAATCCTCGTCCTCGGAGTCATTCGGCTGACGCTCGATGCCAACTATGACCGGATTCATTACGTGGCCAATACCGATTCTCTCACCCGTCAGCTCCTGGGGCAACCACCCTTCGATATGGAAAAAGAGTTCAAGCTCAGCACGATCAAAGATAACGTCCCGTTGATTACCGAAGAGCTTCTTGAAAAAATCAACGACATCGTAGTGGGTCACGGACGCCAAGTTATTAAAAAAAAAGACGACGGGTTCCAAATGAAAATTGACAGCTACGTCCTTGAAACCAACGTCCACTTCCCAACTGACTTAAACCTGGCACTTGACTGCGCCCGCAAATGTATCGTTCTCACCTCCAGGCTAACCGAAGACAATGGCATCCCTGGATGGAGAAAACACAAAAATTGGAACAGCCAGACTAAGAAACACTGTCGTTACTCTTCGTCGGCTTGTCGGGGCGGAGGAAGGAACAAAGCGGTCCGCGTTCAGCAAACAGTAGGAGCGTATCTGGACAAACTCTATCAACTTGAAGAAAAGGTAAACGGGAGCATCTCAGCATTGAGCCAGACCCTGCTGAGTGACTTGGACGTTCTCAAGTTGCAGGAAATCAAAAAATACCACGACCTTCTCATCAAACACATCTTCCTGATTTACGACCGCTTGATCCAAGGGAAAACCATCCCGCAGAAAGATAAGCTTTACTCCATTTTTGAACAACACACGGAATGGGTAAAAAAAGGAAAAAGCCGCCCGAATGTTGAACTTGGACGTCGTCTACTCATTGCGACTGATCAATACGGACTCATCCATGACTACAAAATCATGACCGGAGGCAATGAGCCTGCCGAGGTCCTACCACTGGTGCAACGGCTCCTCAACAAACTTGGCGAAGGCAATATCCTGAGCCTCAGCTCAGACAAAGGCTTTAGTAAAATGGAGGATAGAGAGTTGCTCGAACTTTTCATTCCGCAGGTCATCATGCCCAAAAAAGGTAAGCTCAGTCAAAAAGAAAAAGAGCGTCAAAGCCAGAAACAATGGAGAAAATTAAAGAATGCGCACAGTGCCGTTGAAAGCAACATCAACTGTCTGGAGCACCATGGTTTGAACCGTTGTCCCGACAAAGGCTATAAGGCATATCAGCGTTATGTCGGTTTGGGAGTGCTCTCCTACAACCTACACAAAATAGGAAATAAACTGCTGAAAATGAGGAAGGCGAGGGAAAAAGCGGCTCTTCAAGAATCCGCCTGACAAGGCTCTCGAATCAAAAAAAATCCGCCCAAGCAAGGCGGAGGGATAGTTGTGATTACGCCTCCTTGAAATGCTAGTAAAACAGCATAAAAAGTGAAGAATTAAGGTGCCGTTAGTCGAAATAGTTCAAATTTCACAAATCCCCGCCTGCTCAAACTTATGTTAGTGTTCTGAAATTCAAAATAACGGCCTTTTCGGCCAGGCACTATATATGGCAACGTGGTAGATTTCTCGCGTCATCCTCTGAAAAGACAACCTTAGAAATCCCGCCTTGTCGAAAGCAAGAGCGGGTTTCTTTTTTAGTGAGCGTGAATGGTGAACCGGGCCTCCAGTGCTTTGCGAGCGGCTACTGGGTCTATGAATACGCGCTTACCAATTTTTACGTAGGGGTAAAAACCTTTTGCCCGCCAAGCGTTCCA
>CAZRYI010000378.1:0-2135 GCA_964604255.1 uncultured Nitrospirota bacterium | reverse complement strand
TAAAAAATGCTTGTAAAAAATGTAGAAGACGAAATCAAAACAAGGTGCAAAAGCTGGGATTCTGATCGGCTTCGGGAGATCCTGTCGCATCTGAATCGCTACTACCTCGTGCTTTGTTCTCCTGAAGAAATTGCCGACCACCTCAATCTCTCACAAACACTCAGCCCCGCTCGACCCGTCCATCTCCGCATCACGCAGCTTGACGTAGCAGACTACAAAATCGTTGTTGTCGCTTATGATTATTTTTCGGCCTTTTCAATTCTTTGTGGTTTGCTGGCATCTTTTGGCCTCAATATTGAGGCAGGCTCCGTGCAAACACTTTCTGCTGTTTCAGGCAGGAAGAAGATTATCGACCTCTTTCAGGTCAAATCAACAGGCAGCACAATATTTGATGCGCCGACGCAAAAGCAGTTTGAAACCGAGCTTTTAGCCCTGATTATTCTGTTGGAGCAAGGACAGTTTCGTGAAGCCCGTAAACGGGTCAACCATCGGCTCATCGCAAATATCGATACCATCGAAACAGAAGACCCGGATAAAAAAGGCCCCTTTTCGGGATTGCTCACACCTATCAAAATCCATTTTGACAACCACCAGTCAAAAGAATGGACGATTCTAAGTATTTTTGGGAAAGACACACCCGCTTTTCTCTATGCCTTTTCCAATGCCTTGGCGATGAGAAACATCTACATTCACAAGGTGAGAATCGACCCACTTCACGGCACAATCCAAAACCGCCTCTATATTTCAAATCGACATGGCAAAAAAATCACCAAAGAAAACGAACAAAAGGCACTGAAAATCTCCGCCATATTGATCAAACAATTTATCCATTTTTTAAGCCTTGCGCCTGAGCCAATGAAGGCAATGACTCACTTCGATCAATTCCTGGACAAAATTTTAGTCATGGGTAGTTCCGGCTCTCTCATTGACTTCCTCAAGAAAAAAGAGACGATGAACCTGCTGGCCCGTCTTTTTGGCACCAGTGATTTTTTGTGGGAAGATTTTTTAAGAATCCGCTTTGATAGTTTCCTGCCGATTCTGACACATCTCAAAAAGAAACCCTTACAAATCGGGAAAAAGGCAATGGCTCAGGAGCTTCAACGACGCCTTCGATCTACAACAGACCATGATGAGGCCCGCGCAATTGTCAACCATTATAAAGATGAAGAGATGTTTAGAATCGACATGCGGCACATGCACGAAGCCACATGTACTTTGGAAGATTTTTCCAGGGCACTTTCCGACCTTGCTGAAGTGGTGATTCAAGCCACTTTGAGAATTTGCAACAAAGCACTAAAAACAATCTACGGTCAGCCGATGCAAGCCGGTCGTGCAGGAAAAATCGTTCCCTTCACGATTTGCGGATTTGGAAAATTCGGTGGTCGGGAACTGGGTTATGCCTCTGATATTGAGCTGCTTTTTATTTATGAAAATAGCGGAGAAACAAGCGGACCCAAAATCATTGGTAATAAACATTATTTTGAGCTACTAACACAAAGCATTATTAACTTTATTTCAGCCAGGCAGGAAGGTATTTTTTCGATTGATACTCGCCTGCGCCCCTACGGTAATTCCGGCCCACCCGCTCTCTCACTGGCTCAATTTTCAAAATACTATGATGCCTCGGGAAAAGCGGCTGCTTTTGAACGACAGGCCCTGATCAAACTCCGAACCGTCGCAGGAAGCCAGGCACTCGGAAAAAAATGTGAAGCAGCACGAGACCGCTTTGTTTATAGTGGCGCAGCCTGGGACAAGGAAAATGCACTGGAGCTACGCGGGCGGCAAATTGACGAATTAGTGGTAAAGGGACGGATCAACGTCAAATACAGTGCTGGCGGGCTGATCGACATTGAATATCTGACACAATATTTACAAATAATTCATGGAAAAGATCAGGAAGTCTTGCGGACAAACAATACTTTGCAAGCATTGGCTGGACTTTCTAGAAAAGGTATTCTCCCAAAAGAAACAGTCTCCGACCTCAGAAAAGCCTATATTTTTATCAGAAAGTTGATTGATGCACTCCGCATGGTACGAGGAAATGCCCGAGACCTGATCTTACCGGATGAACATTCAGAAGAATTTGTTTTTTTATCCCGCCGTATGGGTTTTGCCCGGAAAAACTGGGAAGAAGG
>CAZRYI010000377.1:0-2141 GCA_964604255.1 uncultured Nitrospirota bacterium | reverse complement strand
TCTTGTAAGCCCTAATTTTTCTGCCCATTCTGTTTTACGAAGATAATTTCGGTATCTGCGTTTTATACGATCAAGTCTACGTTGATTTTTGCTTCTGTTTTCATCATCGTAGGATGGGGTTAAATATGCGCCATCACTTGCACGGGAATTGTAAAAATTTGGCACTGCTGATTTATTTTGCATTTGGAGGTGGAATACCGGACATGCAGCAGACGCCTGAGGCGGGACGATCCAAGACCAATTTGCTGGTGGCTCCCTGCCTTCTGTATGTTCTCGCTGCATAAACTCAAAATATTGCTGACTTGCAGTGTGATGATCTGTCATTGTGACACCCGCCTCGTCGAACGAATGTAAAATTGCACGGTTTAGTTCGGTTAATGTTCTATCCTTCCAAAACACTCCTAAGTTTTCTGACTGAAAGCCCAAAGCATCGGCAATGGTTGGCAAAAGATTGTAACGGTTCTCATCAGCAAAATCACGAGAAGCAATTTCGGTGCACATGTAGTATCCATTGAAGGGGGCACATGGATAGTCGATCCCTCCAATCGTAAGAATCATTCCGCTAATTGTGGGAACACTATACCATTTGAGCCCTAATCCCTCTAATATTGGAATTTCGGGATGACTGATCATCACTTCATTCAATATAGACTTTGGCAAATCATAAATTCGACGTCGGCCACGTCGATCCCTGACAATCAGCGGCAGAACATCGAAAAGACCGCGTGGCTCCGGAGGCTGCCAGCCGAGATCCATAGCAATTTTCGTGGATTCAATGTTTTGACGGTCGCCCAAAAATGAGCCGTCTACATTGAAGTATCCAGCATATTGAATGACCTGCTTGCTTTCCACGTATGCAGGAATTTTGTCGACTTCTACCGGGCTAAAGATTGAAATTGTCGATTTGATGCCCCCATCTCCGAATGCGTTTGCAAGATGAGAGAAAATGTGGCCAACCATTTCATCCTCGTCTTTAACATGTCGACAATCAATTACCTCCAACGACTGCCAAAAAAGGCGGCCTATACATCTTGCATGATTGCGCCAGGCCACTCTTGCACCAAAAGCGATCTCTTCAATTGTGTGGGTATAATGACCAGTTCTGCGCAAAGACTTAACGACTTCAGCCTGCCGTTGTTTAGACTTTGCAATGGGTAGATTATTTTCTCTATGAAAACGACGTATGAACGCAACCGCTTCTTCAATACGTTCAGATAAACCAAGGCGCCTCAATCGACGTGCCAAGGAGTTGGAAAGCGTTTTTGTGTCCGAGTTCATTGTTAACCGTAATCACATCAACCCGTCAAAAGCTTGCGCGGTTACTCGCACCCGTTTTTTGTTGATTGCATAAACGAAAGAAAGTGCGCGTTTCTTGGCTTTTAAATATGCTCTTGTGTCTAATGAGGGGTGTTTGTATTCGGCGCGGGCAATTTTGTGATCTAGCCTTGTGAGTTGAATTGCTGAATATTCAGGTGAACGCTTTTTAAGCGCATTATAAATTGGCGTGTCTTCCATAATCGAAAACGCATTGAACCGAACCCGATCAAGGTACTTTGCATGTTCTTCTAAAAAATCAGCTGTTTTTTCCAGGTCTTCTGGTGTTTCACCAGGAAAGCCCATAAACATTGTACACCGGATGCTTAAACCAGCTTCATAAGCATTTCGGATGAATTCTGAGTTTTTTTCCACGGTGCTTCCTTTTAACATTGCATCTAACATATTTTGACTGCCACTTTCGAGGCCGAAACTGATCCTCCGCATTCCAGATGAGACGGCTGCTTTTAAATCCCGTCGTGACAAACCATTATCATTGCGTAAATCAACATGAACTGTGCCTATCCATTCTGCCCCCGGTACATATGTTTGTATTTGTTCGGAAATTCCCCGCAACATGTTAGGATTAGAATTCAGTTTTAGATCAAGAAAAAGGAAATTACTTGAATGATGACGGCGAGATTGTTCGCGCAGCTCAAGCATCACGTTTTCAATACTGCGCGTACGAAAAGTACGTCCACTCACAGAGACTACATCACTGCAAAAAACGCATTTGTTCCACTGACACCCGCGGCCCGTCATAACGGGGATTATCTTAGCTGGATATCTATCCCATGGAAAGTCCGTAAAATCCGGTATTGATGTAG
>CAZRYI010000376.1:0-2159 GCA_964604255.1 uncultured Nitrospirota bacterium | reverse complement strand
TTTTTCGGGGCTTTTAACGACAATGTCTTCAAAATTGCGATTTCGATGCTGGCGCTTCAAAGCATGGGTGATAAAAGCGGGGTTTATATCTCCCTGATCGGTGCCATTTTCATGCTCCCTTTTTTCTTCTTTTCAGGTTACGCGGGTTTTGCCGCAGACCGGGTGAACAAACGCACAATTTTGATCTACACAAAGGCCCTTGAACTCATTGCGATGGTGCTTGCCTTTTTTTCATTTTTACAGGGTGACATCGTCTGGATGCTCTGTGTGCTCTTTTTAATGGCTTTGCAAACCACCTTTTTCAGTACCGCAAAATACGGCATCCTGCCGGAAGTCCTACCCGACAAAGAGCTTTCCAGGGCAAATGCTTTGGTTGAAATGAGCACTTTTTTCGCGATTATTATTGGCACATCCACCGGGGGCTTGCTTTTTTCAATCTGGGAAGACCGGATGCATCTGATTGGTTTGGTGCTCATTGCAGTGGCTTTGACCGGTTTTCTCTTAAGTTTCGGCATTGCCCAGGGCAGCCGTCCCCAGGGAAAACACCGCTTTCGCATCAACCCCTGGTGGGAAATCGCCCAAGGTTTCAAGCGGCTATACAAAAATAAAATGCTCTGGTCTTCAGTACTGGGCATCGCTTATTTCGGGTTTTTGGGTGCCTTCCTGCAAATGGATTTCCTGCTCTTTGGCAATGAAGTGATGCATCTAAACTCGCTTTCCATCAGTCTGCTCGGGACTTTTCTTGCAATCGGTGTCGGCATCGGAAGTTTTTTGGCAGGCCGACTCTCCGGCGACAAAGTCGAGTTGGGCCTCGTCCCACTGGGTTCGCTTGGCATGGGACTTTTTGCCGTTTTTCTCTCTTTTTCGGGACATTCTTTTTCGCAGACGGCGTTCGCACTTACCTTGTTGGGCTGCGCCGGAGGACTCTTTAGTGTGCCCCTTTATGCTTATCTACAACAAAAAAGCGGGAACGAGGAACGCGGACAGCTCATCGGCACGTCGAATTTTTTGCTTACAGTCGGCATTCTTTCTGCTTCGGCATTGCTCTGGCTTTTTCACGACGTGCTCTATTTCGGTGCCGATCAAATCATTTTGGTCTTAGGGCTCTTCACACTCGTAGTGACACCCTACATCATGAAAATCATCCCACAATATCTCATTCGTTTTTCACTTTGGATGATGACCCACACCCTCTTCAGTATCCGAATGGACGGACAAAAATATGTGCCTTTCCGGGGGCCAGCCCTGATTATTTGTAATCGAAGCTCCTATGTCGATGGTCTCCTGGTTGGGGCTTGTGTCCAGCGTTTCATCCGTTTCATGGTTGACAGCTCATTTTTCGATATCAGAGGCATCGGGCCGCTATTGCACCTGATGCGGGCTATTCCACTTGGAGACGGGGGGGAGGCTGCATCACGCCATGCCATTGAACGGGGACGGGAGGCCCTGCAGCAAGGCCATGTACTTTGTGTCTTTACCGAGGGAGACATCAGTAAAACAGAGAACCTGCTTCCCTTAAAAAAAGGTTTTGAAGGCATCCTCAATGGTGCCGATGTGCCGATTATTCCAGTTCACCTTGAAGGTTTACAGGGTACAATTTTCAGCGAACAACAAGATCGTTTTGCCTGGAAATGGCCTAAAAAAATTCTATTGCCCGTCTCAATCACTTTCGGTCCTGCCCTACCCGCAACAACAAGTACCCAGGCAGTGAAACAGTGTATGGCCGAACTTAAGCCTCAGTAACCCGGAAAAAAAGTAAAAGTATACTATAAGGCAATACGCCCTAAGACACTGACTTTTATCAGGATTTAATGTCATTCCTTGGCTTGACTTTTGTGCGTTTAGCTTTTAATATCCCCTCAGTCGTATAATTTAAAGGTATATGTATATCCCTTTTTTAGATAAGGTCGTTATGATGAAAAAAATGAAAAGTCGTTTTGTTGTACTTGTTCTGGTCTTTCTCCAAACCTTTTTACTGTTTCCAGTTGCCACACTCAGGGCTGAGAGCAGCCCACGTTTATCTCTGAATGAGTCTTTTACTCCCATGTTTCAGCAGCCTGCCAAACCGGTGATGTTTGCAGAAGTGGAAGCACCCAATGGTGCAGCCCTAAAGAAAAATGAGATTCTAATTGAGCAAAATCGGCCGTTCTCTTTAAAAA
>CAZRYI010000375.1:0-2171 GCA_964604255.1 uncultured Nitrospirota bacterium | reverse complement strand
AACTTTCTGAGACTTTCATTGCCAGAGAGATTGCCGAAATTAAAAGGCGGGGGATTAAAGTCCTCATTCTGTCCATACGTCTGCCTAAAGAATCGCTCCATCACGACATCGTTCGCAAAGCAGCATTGATTCAGGAAACGGTCTACGGCAGGCAGCAGTTTGATCAGGCTCTCTTAGACTTTAAACCCGATCTCATTCATGCCCACTTTGCGACAGAAGCAACGGCAGCAGGCATTCAACTCTCCCAGACCTACAAGCTTCCTTTTACTTTTACAGCCCACGGTTACGATATTTATCGAAAACCACCCGCCGATTTTCACCAGCGGGCCGCACTTTCAGATGGGCTGATCACAGTTTCGGAAGCCAACCGGCGCTACATTTCAGATCGCTTTGACCTCCCGAAAAACACCATCGCTTTGATTCCCTCAGGGGTCGATCCGGCCTTGTTTCAGCCGCTTCCCGACCACATTCGTGGAAAGCTTCCCCTCATTGTCTGTGTCGCAAGATTGGTTCCCGTAAAAAATCTGCCGCTCTTATTGACTGCCTGCGCCATTTTGAAAGCGGAAGGTCTTAAGTTCCGCTGTGCCATTGTCGGAGAGGGCCGCTGCCGCGAGGCACTTGAACAAATGCAGGTTCGCTTCGGCCTGGAAAAAATATTATTGCTCGCCGGAGCAGCCGACGAAAGCCAGGTCGTAAATTGGTGGCAGCAGGCCGATATTGCCGTGCTGAGCAGTTTGAGTGAAGGGATGCCGGTCAGCCTATTAGAGGCGGCCGCCTGCGCCGTGCCCATTGTCGCAAGCGACGTGGGTGGCATTTCAGAATTGGTGGAAGATGGCCTGACAGGATTTCTAATATCGTCAGGAGAAGCCCCTGCACTGGCAAAACATATTCGATATCTCATGATGCATCCGAGAGAAGCCACGCAAATGGGGCAGAGAGCCAGAAAGCGGGTCGCACAAAATTTTTCAATGACAAGGCAGGGAGATCTATTACTCGAACGGTGGGGCGACATCCTGAACAGGAGGGCATCGTGATGACAGAGCAAAGTTGTTTGATGGAAGCATTACAGGATACTGCCTTGCCGCAACTGAAATCGGCATTGGCACCCGCAATCATGCAAAGACATTTTAAGGAACAATTGAAAGGACTTTGCCACAGGCCCGACGATATTCATTTGGAAAAAATCGAAATGCTGCGGCATAAACCCGGTCGGCGTTGCCTCATCGAATACACCCTAAAAATAGGTTCCTCGGACTTGGCACCGGAAACACTTGTTTTACTGGGAAAAACACGTTCCCGCCATACGGCCATCAAATCAGTTCAATTGCTGGAACGACTGTGGGATGCCGGATTTTCGGCTGAGAGCGAGGGCGATTTTTCTGTGCCAGAGCCAATGGGTTTTATCTCGGAATTACAGTTGTGGTTTCAACGCAAGGTCAAAGGTAGCGTGGCAAGCGATCTGCTCGCACTGCCGCAGGGCAGACGTATTGTTGAGCAGGCGGCGGAAGCCGCACATCAACTTCACCAGGCCAAAGTGGAAAGCAACCGCGTTCATACCCTCGAAAACGAGCTGGATATTTTGTTTGAAAAATTGCCTCTGGTGACCATACAACATCCAGCCAGCCGGCCACGCATTGATCGTATCTTGGCCGCACTGCTGAAATTAAGTCGGGAAATCCCGACCCCAAAACCCTGCGGGATTCATCGAGATTATTACGCGGATCAAATCATTGTGGCGGGTCAACACCTCACCTTGATTGATTTCGACCTCTACTGCCTGGGTGATCCCGCCCTGGATATCGGGAATTTCATCGGACACATCACAGAGCAAAGCCTGCGTCTTTTTGGGGATGCCGAAGCACTTTCCGAACTCGAAGTCGCAATGGAAAATCGCTTCATCGCACTTTCAGGAGAAGCCCTCCGGCCATCCGTCAAAGCCTACTCGCTGCTCACACTCGCAAGACACATCTATTTAAGTACACGTTTTCCCGACCGTCAGCATTTAACCCAAGCTTTAATCACACTCTGTGAACACCGATTGGGTTTATAGGGAAGAGAAAGGCGGCCCCCACCCTAACCCTCCCCCGCTTCGCAGGAGAGGGAACTTTGTCATTTCCCCCCTGCGCAGCAGAGGGGATTGGGGGGACACATGTTTACAGGAAACTTAAATG
>CAZRYI010000374.1:0-2185 GCA_964604255.1 uncultured Nitrospirota bacterium | reverse complement strand
CCCATTATCCTCAATGCAGAGGCCCCGGGGCGATAAGAAAGAGAAAAAAGGAGTCAAAACAATCGGTCGAGTTGTCCTCGAAACCCAATGAAATATCATGCTGGTCAACCCGATTCGATTATATTTTGCGTCAAACGCAAGTCGTGAACCCGACGCTTAGAGAGGGCGGATTCAATCGGGATGCCTTAATGACACAGGAGGCGAATCAAATGTCAAAGCAGATAATGAATAAAAAAAGTGAGATTTCAATTGCGATTGTCGGTAGCGGCGGAGCGGGTGTTATGACAACGGGAGAACTCTTGCTTTCCGCCGCTGCCGCTTCGGGACTCTATGGTGTGATGAGTAAAAGTTATGGTCCCCAAATTAGAGGGGGAGAAAGTGCTTGTTTTCTGCGAATCGGGGACAAAGCCTTTGAAAAACAGGCAGATGAAATCGACCTTCTGGTCGCTTTTGATTTTAGAAATGCGGATCGTTTTGAAGAATCTCTCTCTTTTCATACAGAGACCTGGATGATGTATGAAAAGGCCCTTAGGCATCCACCCGAAGGTTTATTTCAAGTCAAAGATCAACTTCCCGTGCCGTTTAAAGGATTGGCTGCACATCTCCAGGGAGGAAAAGGGAGAGCAAACATTGTTGCCCTGGGTCTGCTTTCCTATCTTTTGGGTATTAAAACAGCCACGGCTTTTTCTGCTTTAGATGCACATTTTAAAAGCAAAGGCGAAGGGCTTGTCGCGTTAAATCAAGGTTCTTTTCAGGCCGGTTATGACTGGGCAACACAGGATTGTGAAAAAAAACCATTTTGGCCAGAAAGAATACCGACCGCCTCGAAGCTTTGGCGTCTGACAGGCAATCAGGCTATCGTCATCGGAAGTCTGGCTGCGGGCTGTGATTTTTATGCGGGTTATCCCATTACGCCAGCCACGGATATCATGGAAATTCTCAGTCACTATCTGCCCAAACAGGGTGGTGTGATGATCCAGGCAGAGGATGAGCTGGCTGCAGTGAATATGGCAATCGGAGCTTCTTTTGGTGGGAAAAAGGCCATGACCGCCACCTCCGGTCCCGGCTTTTCTTTAATGTCGGAAGGACTGGGTTTGGCCCTCATGGCTGAGATTCCCTTGGTGGTTGTCAATGTGCAACGTGGCGGTCCAAGCACCGGCGTCCCCACAAAGAGTGAGCAGTCTGATCTCTGGTCGGCCCTGGGTTCCAGTCATGGAGACAACCCTCGTGTTGTACTTGCAGCGTCTTCCGTTCGGAGCTGCATTGACCTGACAATTGATGCCTTTAACATTGCAGAACTTTATCAAGTCCCCGTCATCCTGTTGAGCGATCAATTTCTGGGCAGCCGGGTTGAAGTGATGGAAGCCGTTTCACTCAAAACGAAAACAATTCATAGACGACAATGGGCGGAAATTTCCCCGGATGTCGCTTATCGTCGTTTTGAATCTTTAGACACGGCAATTGCACCGATGGCGATACCGGGTATGCTCTCAGGAGAATATACCGCAGATGGACTTGAACATGATGTTAAGGGATCGCCCGATGCCAAACAAACAACCCATCAAATGCAGTCCGAAAGACGCTTGCGAAAACTGGCCCCTTTGGCGGATGACCCGAGATGGCTCGAAGTTTTTGGCGATGCGGCGGCTTCAGTGGCTTATATCGGCTGGGGTTCAACACGTGGTGTCATTCGAGAGTATGTAGCGGAAAGTGAGAAAGCGGGAAACAAGGTAAAAGGCATTATTCCTCATCTCTTATATCCGCCTCAAATTGAATTGATGCAGCAGGTCTTTGAAGGAGTGGAAGTGCTTTATGTTGTCGAGCTGTCTTCCATGAATCAGTTTCTGCACTACCTCCGATCTTTTTATACCCTACCGCCCACCGTCATTCCCATTGCTCGTGCGGGAGGGATTCCTTTTCGGACTTCGGAGCTTTCTCAGGTCGAAATGGCAGAAAGGAGCCCAGCATGAGTACACAATCTAAAACATATCTCTCCGATTTAAAACCCGTCTGGTGTCCGGGTTGTGGGGATTTTGGCGTACTCAATGCGCTGACTCTCGCATTTGCTGACTTGGCACTCAAACCGGAGCATTTGTCCGTGATATCGGGTATTGGCTGTTCCAGCAGACTACCAGCCTATATACGCAACTATGGTTTTCACAGTATTCACGGTCGGGCACTCCCG
>CAZRYI010000373.1:0-2201 GCA_964604255.1 uncultured Nitrospirota bacterium | reverse complement strand
GTCTCCGGGTCAACGCCCGAAGCCCTTGAAAAAGTGGATAGCCTATACAAGGCCGTCATTACTGCTGGCACCCATCGTGCCGAATCCATTCGAGTGGCTGAAGCTGCAAAGGTGATTGAAAATACCCAGCGGGATGTCAACATCGCCCTGGTGAATGAACTGGCCCTGCTATTTAATCGACTTGACATTGATACCGACGCAGTCTTAAGAGCCGCCGGAACAAAGTGGAATTTTTTGCCTTTCTCCCCCGGTCTGGTTGGAGGGCATTGCATTGGAGTGGACCCCTACTATTTAACGCATAAAGCCCAGGAAGTCGGCTATCACCCTGAAGTGATTCTTGCCGGAAGGCGGATCAATGACAACATGGGCGTTTATGTCGCCGGAGAAGTCGTGAAGTTAATGACTCGAAAAAAAATCCCGGTCGGCGGAGGGCGTATTCTGGTCTTGGGCATTACTTTTAAGGAAAACTGTCCCGATATTCGTAATACCCGTGTCACAGATATTGTGGATGAATTTGAAGCCTACGGTGCAAAAGTTGATCTTTACGATCCCTGGGCAAATGCCGATGAAGTGGCGCATGAATATGGCATTACTTTGCTGAGCGAACTGGAAGACCATGTCTACGATGCCGTGGTTTTGGCCGTCGCCCACAATCAATTCAAGACCTGGACAAAAGACACCTTTTTGCGGCATGTGAAAGATGAGTTTGTGATCTACGACATCAAACACCTGCTTGACAAATCCTGGGTTGATGGACGTTTATAATAAGTTGTGTAGGTAAAAATGGAGAGAAGTGAATGAAATATTTAGTGACCGGTGCCGCCGGTTTTATCGGTTATCATGTCAGCCAACGCCTTCTGAAGGCTGGCCACGAAGTCACCGGCCTTGATAATGTCAACGATTATTATGACGTACAGCTCAAGCTCAGCCGACTTGCCAACTTAGAAGCACAGGCCAATTTTCGACTTGAAAAGATCAATTTAGAAGATCGTCAGGAGATCTCCAGGGTTTTTCAGCAGGAGGCCTATGACCGTGTTATTCATCTTGCCGCACAGGCAGGTGTCCGTTACAGTTTAGAAAACCCCCATGCCTACATCGACAGCAACCTGATTGGATTTACAAATATCCTGGAAGGGTGTCGATCTGCAAAAACACCTCACTTGGTCTATGCCTCATCCAGTTCGGTTTACGGCTCGAATACCCGAATGCCATTTTCGATTCATCACAATGTGGATCATCCGGTATCGCTTTATGCGGCCACTAAAAAAGCCAACGAGTTGATGGCCCATACCTATTCCCATCTGTTTCGTATTCCGACCACGGGACTCCGTTTTTTCACCGTTTATGGGCCCTGGGGCCGTCCCGACATGGCCCTTTTTATTTTTACAAAAGCGATTCTTGCCGGCCAGCCGATTGATGTCTTTAATTACGGCAAAATGCAGCGAGACTTCACCTATGTCGATGACATCGTAGAAGGTGTTTTGCGGGTGACAGAAAACGTTCCGAAGCCGGATCCGGACTGGACGGGAGACAATCCTGATCCCTCTACAAGTGCGGCCCCGTATAAAATTTACAATATCGGCAATAACAACCCCGTTGAATTAATGGCCATGATCGACGCCTTGGAAAATGCACTGGGTAAAAAAGCCGAGCGAAACCTTCAGCCCATCCAGCCCGGAGACGTGCCCGCAACCTATGCCGATGTGGATGACTTGATTGCAGACGTGGGTTTTAGACCCGCAACACCAATTGAAGAGGGTATCAATCAATTTGTAAAGTGGTATCGGGAGTATTATAAAATCACCTGAAAATCATGTACATAAAGGCATTTTTTTGTGATGAAAAAACGCAGAGCAAAGATTGTCGCAACGCTTGGGCCATCCACACAATCGGAAAAAACACTTTCTCGTTTAATTGAAGTGGGTGCCGATGTCATCCGCCTCAATTTTTCGCATGGCGATCAAAAAGACCACGGGGAAACAATCTCCCGAATTCGCCGCGTCGCGAAAAAAATGGGGAAAACAGTCGCCATCCTACAGGATTTGCAAGGCCCGAAGGTCAGGGTCGGCCCCTTAAAAGCACCCGACTACCCCTTAAAAAAGAACGCCCTCGTCACCATTTTCAGTGACAATCGTATCGGTGATGCCACAGCCATCTCCGTTGACTATCCCCTTTTTCATAAAAAAGTAAAACAGGGTGAC
>CAZRYI010000372.1:0-2201 GCA_964604255.1 uncultured Nitrospirota bacterium | reverse complement strand
GTCGGCGCTTTGAGATAAAAGGACGGCGGTTGTTCATACTGGATATGAAATGACCAGATCAGGATCATCAACAATGCGGTATCAAAAATGATGGAGGCGTAGACCACCAGGTTGGGTAGGCTGCGCTTCAACGCCCAGAACAACATGATCAGGTTGATCACCAGATAAGACAGGATGGCATAAGGCACCGGCGAAAACGGGGTGTTGGCATCGGTTTTCGGTGTTACCAGATAAAGTATGCCAAAAATGGTTACCACAAACAGCTGGATAATCTTTACCAGTATCTCGCTCGAATCTTCCTGTCTGGATATTGCCTCAGTGACCCTGTCGGGCAATTGAGTCGTGCTTTTGGGAGCCAGTGCGGACACAATGATGTTTTTGAGTTTTTTGGTGCTGACTTTCAAAACAATTACCCTTTTTATTTTGACTTAAGGGTGCATTATCAAACCTTCACGAGCGACAATTGTGCCTGCACGTACAGCTTTTGCCTCTTTTTCAACTGCCCGTAAACTGTCATCATCATGGCGCGGTCGATGATGAAAAAGTGCAAGCTGTCCTACTTCGGCAGCTTCGCAAAGACGTATACCCTCCTGCCAGGTCGAATGACCGAAGCCTTTAAATTCCGGATACTCTACATCTGTATAGGTGGCATCATAGATGACAATATCGGCATGGTGGATCAACTTTAAGATATTCGGGTCCAGTTCACCTTCACGATGTTCTGTGTCCGAGACGTAGCAAATTGATTTGCCTTGCCATTCAACCCGGTAGCCGCAACAGCGATTAGGGTGATTGAGAGGGCCTGTGGCAATGGTGATGCCGGGTTTGGGGGTCAATGTATCGCCAATGGAGAAATCCCGGTAATCGATGTTTGCTTTGAAATACGATGGATTAACAGGAAAATACGGTTCTTTGACTAATTCGTAAATCATCTCTTTGGTGGTCATAATGCCTTCGAGGTGGCCCGACCAGATATTGATGTTACGTCCCTTGTGATACAATGGCTCAAAAAAGGGCAACCCACTGATGTGGTCAAAATGACAATGAGAGAACAGCAGGTCGATATCCTCATGACTGTCATCAGCAAGAATATGGCCGAGGTTTTTTATCCCTGAACCGGCATCAATGATGAGAAGGTGAGATCCACATCTGATTTCGACACAGGAGGTATTTCCGCCAAATTCAAGAGTTTGCGGTCCCGGAGTCGGCAAACTGCCTCTTGCCCCCCAAAACCTGACGAAAAAATCATTGTGCTGCATTTCGATCCCAACGTGACAATTGTATCAATAGTATATCGAGCCGGGATTTTTTAACGAATTCGTACACTGGTTTTTGCCCCTCAAGCCCAGAAAATTTTTCCGTTACTGTAACAGTTTAAGCCATTGCTGGTGTATATCAAGCCTCCAGTTCCTGAATTTTTTTTCGGGCCTGTGATAAATCGGCGGTTGTATTAATCAGGCGATCCCCAAGAACGCGCATTAATTCGATTGCCGCTTCAGGGAATTCCGTCAGAAGCTGGAGAAACTGTTCTTTTGATATTTTGAGTGTTTCCAGGTGGCAGCACGCTCTGATCGTGGCAGTACGCGGGACATCACAGATAATTCCCATTTCACCGACAAAGGCGTTTTTTCCAACCTGGGCCACCTTGATTTCCCCGGCGGGTGTATCAATGAGAACATCGGCGGAGCCCTTTATAATAGCGTAGGCGGCGTCTGAAGGGTCTCCCATATGAAAAAGATCCTGCCCCTCCTCATAGTCAATGCGTTCCGAAGTGAAAGCCAAAAGCTTCAATTTCGACGGGCTGATCTTCGCGAAAAGCGGGTTTCGCCGAAGTGCGCCTACTTCATCATCCAATGCCATTGTTTTTAATCTCCAAACCCTGTGTGGGAAACGTTCATTCGTTTCTTAACAGTTTCAAGCTTTCTCTAAAAGGCGAGCGAAAGGCCCATTTTTTTGTTTTAGTTCATCTGGTGGCCCTTGTTCTACCAAGACACCGTCTTCAAAAACCAGAACCCTGTCAAATTTTGCCGCCAGTTCAAGTTCGGAAACAGATAAAAACAGCCCGAACGGCTTCTGATTTTCGACCTTGCCGCCGGCAAGCTTGAGCAATTTTTCAATGCTGGCAATCCGGCTTTGCTGATCCAGCGATGCAAACGGATTGTTGCCAATGAAAATATCAGGTTGTTTGAGCAATACTCTGG
>CAZRYI010000371.1:0-2223 GCA_964604255.1 uncultured Nitrospirota bacterium | reverse complement strand
CTAGGCTGATCGTTGAGTTTCTGTCCCCGGAAGAGCTTGTATTTTCACAGACCAATAAATTTACGCCTCCTCCTCCGGAACGATCCTATGAAGGATATGCTTATCCTAATCAGTGGCATTTGACTGTCTCTACAAAAAAGAAAAGTAAGGCAACTACATTTATTGTAAAAATGAAGGTAAGGGAAATAATCAAATAATCGAATCCCTCAATTTTGATCTAAATTAAAAAAGCATGTATAAAAATATAATAGTAATCATAGTTGTATTTTTAATTTCACTAAAATGCACAAGCCCATCTTTTGAATTGAAAGGAATTGTTCGGGATGGATTCGATGGTAGCCCTTTGAACAGTGTAAAAGTAGTTTTAAAAGGCACGAATTTTTCAATAAAGACAGCTCAAGATGGGAGCTTTTCTTTGAAAATTCCTTTTTCTTCGACTCCCGGTGTTTTCATTGAAAATTATAATTCAGTTTCTTTTCTGAAAAAAAGTGAAAAGGGTTCAGATATATTTTTATTCGCAGACAAAAATGGGTATCAGCGATTGGAATATAAGATTTCATCCGGAATTACTAGTTTGACATTAAATATTTTACCCAATCCTGTAGCATTTCAAGCGAGCGATTACAAGAGCGACCACATTCCCAATACGAGCCAACTGACCAACGATGTGAAGTGGGAAGATATTATTGATGGGGTTCGGTTATTTTATGAAAAACGGGTAGAGACCTAAAAGCTTGAAAGAGCAAGGTATTGGAATCGTGATTTATCTTCACAGGAAGCCTATACAAATTCAGTTGAACCTAATCGAACTAAATTCCGATCTATTCTTGGTGCTGTTGACGAAAGAGAACCTGTGAAATTGGAGAGGTTAAACAAAGCCGGTGAAACAGATAAATATACTATTCATGAAGTGCGGTGGTCCGTGCTTAAAAAAGTAAACCCACGTTCGGCTTTGCAGAATTCGCCGGAATTGGATGTGCCAGGACAGATATTTGGAGAAGGATTGTTGCTGGAACCCAAGGAGACATCACGAGGTTATGTAATTGCACTACCCGATGCTGATCAAACGCGGAAGATTTAGTGGGATTAAATTCAACAATAGAAAGTGAGACTCAGTTTGCACGCCGATTGGTGGAGAATGGCTTTACCGTGGTTGTCCCTGTTGTGATTGACCGCAGCAATCGCTGGTCGCGGGGCACAAACCGTCCATCCAGAACATGGATTTACTCCCAGTCGCATGAAATGGGACGTTCTGTCGGAGGCTATGAGGTACAGAAGATGGAGGCAATAGTAGATTGGTTTGTGGAACAGGGCGGCGCCAATGCGAAAATTGGCGTAGCTGGTTACGGAGAAGGCGGTCTTTTGGCTTTTTATACGGCCGCATTGAATACAAGAGTTGATGCAACAATGGTCAGCGGGTATTTTGCCCCTAGAGAAAATATATGGAAGGAACCTATTTACCGAAATCTTTGGGAGTTCTTGAGGGAATTTGGTGATGCAGAATTGGCCAGCCTAGTTGCCCCCCGTTCACTTATTGTTGAATATAGCGTGGTGCCAGATTATCAGGGACCAACAGGCAATGGAAAAGAAATAGAACCTCCCGGAGAGCTGTGGACACATTCTTTTGTTGAAGTAGAATCAGAATTCAACAGAATATCATTATTAACAGGGGATAATCTTGGGGATCGGGTATTGGTGAGCAAAGATTCCGGAGATCCCATTTCTCTTGGCTCCGAAGAAGCAATGAGACAGTTTATGAGCATGCTGGGTCATTCCCAATCCATTACAATTTCTGATAACATTCCTACAGATATTCGCAATGATTTCGATCCAACAGCCCGCATGGGTCGAATGGTGGAACAGATGGTGGGGCATACCCAGCTTCTTTTGAGAGACAGCGAATATGTGAGAAAAGAGTTTGTTGCAGCACACACCGACCAGGAAGAGTTGCGTGATTATTTCAATGAAGAATTAATTGGCTGGCTGGATGATGACTTTCTGCCAATCAATGCCCGAACAAAAAAGGCTGAAGATCAGGAGGGATATACCTGTTATGATGTATTGATAGATGTGCTGCCCGATGTTGAATTTTGGGGTGTGCTGACAGTACCAAAAGGCATTGAATCAGGCGAAAAAAAACCTGTTGCCGTGTTGCAGCACGGCCGGGGAGGCAATCCATTGTTAATATTCACGAAAAGGGGCCATTTTTATTCACTATAAGTA
>CAZRYI010000370.1:0-2224 GCA_964604255.1 uncultured Nitrospirota bacterium | reverse complement strand
CGATGTGTCTCCACACGCGCGTCATAAGCGGTATCGGCGCGTTCAAATCCGATTTGCATCTCTTTCGCACCGAAGGATTCATCCTGGCCGGAAAAAAAAGCGACCTCGTAGCCATTTTGTTTAAAATCATCAATCAAGCTGGTTCCGTCTAAAGAAGCACTCAAATTTCCGGTGAAAGTATGATAGCGGGATTGAACGGTATAACCGTTGTGAGAAAATGCCTCTTTTACAGAAATCCCCTGCTCCGCCAGGCTTTCCAAAACAGGCGCAACCACTTTTCCATCGTAAGTTGCACCTAAAATATCTTGTCGAAAACTCTCAAGCATCACAAAAATAATGTGAGGTTTGTGCTGCCATTGATTCGCGCTAAAGAAGACCTTCTCACGATGCACTGCATCAATCGGCAAATCACCCGCGACACCATTTTCGTCAATACCATTGCCAGGAATATCAAGGGCATAGGGAAAAACAGTGGCATCAAAAGGATCGGGATCAGCGGGGCGACTTAAGAGTCCGAAACCATCCCTGTCGATATCTGAAAGGGTTTCGGCGAAATAGCCTAAGAGCTGCCCACTGGGTTTGCGTTTAAGTCCATGATTAAAGGCTTCGTTTGTAATACGAGCAAAAGAGAGCAGCATGAAACCGAACAAAAAGAGCAGGCTGACTTCAATGCAAATGCGCCGCCTTGTACCAAGGACAATATTCTGTTTCAGTGTATTTCCGGGGGATTTTTTTAACTTCCAAGTGAAGAATGCCACGACGATGATCAAGGCCAGCAAGAGAAATAAAGGCAGAATCAGATGTTCAAAACCCACCGCGACAAATTCAAGTGGGTTGCCGCCAACCAATTCAAGCATCATAGAAAGATCAACAGCGTCACCCAGATAGGCTGCCAGGCGATAGTTTACAAAGTCGGTCAATATCAGCGGTGTGACTGCAACCGCAAGAATCAGCAGCCGTCTTCCCGGATGTTTTAAGCCGATTTTAGAGGAGGCGAAAAGCAATACAATCGTGATAAGACCCAGTATCGCGGCATCCGCACTCAAAGAAACGAAGATAAACTGCAGTATTTGTGAAGGACTTGAAAGCTGATGAACAGACAAAAATCCCTCCGAAAAGAGGGTGTATTTTCTCTGGATTAAAAAGAGTTCAAAGAATGTAACGAGGATTGCAGCAATGGCTGTAAGCGATAACCACTCTTTACGCCAGGTTTTTATGGAAAAAAATTCAGACACAGGACAACATCAAAAAGTGAAAAAGATTATATCTTTGGAGTCTGGGAAAGAAAATCGTCAATGGCTTCATTCAGAAGCAGCGCCGCCCGGCTGTTCTCAAGTGTACGCTCCGGTAGCGGCAGGGCATCGTAGACAAAAAATAGCGTCATCGGCCTGCGTGCCTGAAAGAGAAAGGATAAGGCATTTTTGAGTTGAAAAAAGTAGGGATTGTCAACAAACTGGTCTTCGTAAAGCAAGGCATAAATCACGAGTCCTGTTCCTCCCTCTTCACGTTTCCCCCGGAGCAAATGAATCGGTCTCTCAGGTTTTTGCGGCAAGTAAACCGTACCCAATGCTTCTAAATCGCTCCCGCTCAATAAAGCCAGTTCCGGGTGATGATAAAGCCGTTTCGGGTCATAAGAACGACCAACAAATAACAAAAGCGGCCCTCCGTCTCGATCATCGTAGTTACGTTCAATCCAATCCGTACTCTGAAAGGTTTTTTTGACCCACCTCGCCTTCCGATTTGTTTCCTCTGATTGCAGGTTGGTGAACGATTGTGCGATTGCCTGTGTTGAGCGACCATCTTCGGTGGTCAAACCGGCATAACTGTGCATCAGCGTGGGGATGAGTGCCATGATTGCCAGCACAATAAAAGTCAGTGCGTAACGGGGGGAGATCATGCTTTTTTCGCAGACGGTGGCGGTGTCATCACGCCTCCAACCCAAAAGACCAGCGCAAGTGCAAGCACCATTGAAAAAATGCCGGAAAAAGAGTGAAACCAGGTCTCAAGGATTTCAACATCATACCAATAAACAGAAAGCACCAAAATGATCGACCGCAGGGTATTGGCCAAAATTGCAATTGGTGCCGCAACAAAAAGCACAAGCAGCGCTCTGCCTCGATGCGGAGAAACATGTACGGTTAAACAGGTCACGGCTGCCATGGCATAGCGTGTTGAAAACCCGCTACAAGCATCGGCAACCAGAAGATTTGCGTTTGGTAGAACG
>CAZRYI010000369.1:0-2227 GCA_964604255.1 uncultured Nitrospirota bacterium | reverse complement strand
GATGCAGATGCAGTCAAACTAGAAAGAGCAGAAAGACTACGATGTCGAAAATTGGCCTTTGAGCTGACCGCAGGCGGCCAGGATGTCCTGGCCCTTGCTCTTTCGAATCGTTGTACGCACCTTTGCTTGCAGCAGATGGTTTTGGAAACGCAGGATTGCCTCATCGCTTGAGCATTGATAGGGCGCACCGGGATAGTGATTGAAGGGGATGAGGTTTATTTTGCAGCGAATGTCTTTGGTTAAAACGATCAAACGAGCGGCATCTTCCAAAGAATCGTTGAGCCCGTCAAACATGACATATTCAAAGGTAATGGAACGGCGCGGAGGCAGCTTGAAGTGGCGACAGGCCGCAAGTAAGACTTTCAGTGGATAGAGTCGATTGACCTTCGGCATCAAACGATCTCGCACTGCATCGGTGGTGGCATTCAGTGAGATGGACAAATTGACATCAACCGGCCCGGCTAATAATTGTTCGATTTGAGGCACCATGCCTGCTGTGGAAACCGTCACCCGGCGGGAAGCGAGGTCAAAGCCTGCTTGCGAAATCATCCACACCAGGGCTTTTTGCAGGGCGGATAAATTGGCGATGGGTTCTCCCATGCCCATCAGAACAATATTGCCGATGCGCTCGTCTTCCGATAAGAGGGATTGCACCGTCAGGATTTGATTGAGGATTTCGTCCGAGCGCAGATTTCGTTTCAGTCCCATTTGTGCGGTTAGACAGAAAGTGCAGTCGAGGGTGCAACCAACCTGTGAAGAGATACAGAGCGTGCGGCGGCTTTCGTCGCGGATTAAAACCGTTTCGATCTGTTTGCCATCTGCAAGTGCAAAAAGGAATTTTTCAGTGCCATCGACCGAAAGTTGGCGACTGACAATTTCAAGCGGGGCAAGTGTGACGGCTTCATCTAAAAGGATACGATCAGCCTTGGAAAGATCACTCATGGCATCAATATCGGTGACATAGCGTTTGTAAACCCAGGCCAGGACTTGTGAAATCCGGTAGGGTTTCCAGCCCAGTTTTGTGCCAAGGGCTGTGATGTCTTCGATACTCAGGGTTAAAAAGTGTGGTTTAGGGTGATTCATGGAAAGCGACAAATGACATTGCCGATAATCTGCTTGCCTGTCACAGCTCCGAAATCACGACTGTCGGTGCTTTGTTTTGCATTGTCACCACGGAGGAAATAATGATCATTATCCAGAACCGCCGTGATGCGTTTAATCATCGGAAATTCAGGGCGCTTCGGGTGCAGGGCAAGCACAATATCGCCTATCGCAGGCCGTTTTTTACGATAAGCGCGCGCATTAACCAAGACCTCATCGCCTGTTTTGAGGAGGGGAAACATAGAGGCTCCAGAAACGCTTTTGCGTTTCCGGAGCCTCAAGAGCCAAAGCAACAAATCACGACTTGTACTCTGTCTTAATGCATTCTTCATTTAAAATCGGCCTACAGTAGAACGATCTTAGCTTGCCGTGTAATAAGTCATCTCACGGTTTTTTGATTTCCAGAATATCCCGTGGATGGTTTCAATGGCGGCCATCAATTTTTCTGCACTTTCCAGACAAACGGATACTTTGCAGGCCGAACACAGTTTGGCGGCTTGCCAAAAAGTCGTATGCAAGTCGGGGTTGGCTTCTAAATGGGGCGGCTTGAAATAATCTGTCCATAAAATCAGCAATTCTGTCTTCGCAACGTGGGCCTGCTCTTCTTTAATGGCAATGTAGCGAGCGAGGGTATGCTGGGAAGCGTCATCGTTGCTGTCTTTCAGGGCGATAATTTTTTTGGTCATTGCAAGCACGGCTTCTGCTGCAATGCGGGCGGAAGCGGGGTCATAAACACCACAAGGCCCATCACAGTGCGCATGAACGACGGGTGCGGGTTTCCATTCTTTGATCTTTTGTGCGATCTGTTTCATCATGTTATTTACTTATCCTCCATATTGATGGGTTCATCTTTTTCGGGTCGGCCTAGATTTGAGAATCAATCTCCCGCCAAAGATAACAGGTTACAAGCGCCCAAAAAAAGCCTTAATGTTTAAGACAATCTTGAATAAATCAAGCTGCCATTATTATGATTTACCAAGTCCGATGCCATGAATCGCCCCTACCGCTCCGAGACGTCTCAATGATCAAAAAAACCGATCCAACAAAAAGCTATTGGCAAACAAATCTGCGCTATCTGGCCACCTTGCTCTCGGTTTGGTTTGTTGTCTCCTATGGCTTTGGCATT